>NZ_CP014606.1:1207500-1507500 GCF_001584725.1 endosymbiont 'TC1' of Trimyema compressum
ATACCATTTTTCAAGTTTTTAGCCTTTATTATAATTTTTCTTGGAAATTTTCTTTTTATTAAGTTAAGTATTTACATCTTATAGTAGTTAAATGTATAATTAGTATTAGACTGAATTGATAATTTTACATAACAACCATTATTAAATAAAGAAACAAAAGCAAAAGGAGCTTGTAAATAAATGAGTAAAACTAAAAACACTAGCATTTCCAAAGAGGATATCGATATTAAAAAGAAAAAAACATCTAGGTTAAGAAAAGGGCTTTATGTGCTGTTTACAGGAGCAGCTATTCTTTTAGGAGGATTTACATTAGGTGTTACTGTATATAGTGGTAACATCGCCAGAAACTTGGAAGCAGTCAGCCCCGAAACACTTACATTTGATTTGACTTCTACCTTTTATGATAATGCTGGTAATATGGTTGCTGATAGATACGGCACTGAAAACAGATCTTGGGCAACTTTTGATGAATTGCCAAAAAATTTTATTAATGCAGTAGTAGCTATAGAAGATAGAAGCTTTTGGAGTCATGAGGGTGTAGATCCAATTGGCATTATTAGAGCAATATTTTCAAATTTTAAAGCAGGCGGCGTCAAAGAAGGAGCCAGTACTTTGACACAACAATTAGCTAAGAATGTTCTAATAGATCAATCTGATAGAACAGCTCAAGTAATGAGTAGAAAAATCAAAGAAGGCCTTATTGCTCTTGGGCTAGAAGAAGTTATGAGCAAAGAAGACATTATTACCTATTATGTGAACGTTATTAACTATGGTGAATCCTCCTATGGTATTAAAGCAGCAGCTAAAACATATTTTGGCAAAGAACTCTCCGAATTAACATTAGAAGAAGCTGCTATTCTTGCAGGAACACCTCAGTCTCCTAGTGATCAAAATCCTATTGCCAATATGGACAAAGCAATAGCAAGAAGAAATGATGTATTAAACGCCATGTCCACTGCAGGCTATATCACAAAGAAAGAAGCAGAAACTGCAAAGGCTACAGCAATTGCACTTAATCCAACAAGAACTAATGCCGGTACACAATATGGTTACTTTATTGATAGTGCTATTGGAGAAGCAGGCGACATACTAAAAGAAAAAGGACTAGCTTCATTATATACAGGTGGATACTCTATCTACACAACATTAGATACTCGAGGACAACAATTACTTGAAAAGTATTTTGCTGACCCAAACTATTTTCCAAACGAAGTTAATGGCGAACTAGCTCAAGGTGCAATGGTTGTTTATAATCAAAAAAATGGTCAGGTTAGAGCCATTCAAGGAGGTCGACAATATGAAGCTCAGCTAGGTTTAAACAGAGCATTATCTAAAGAAAGACTGGCTGGTTCAACATTTAAACCAATTGCAGCTTATGGGCCTGGAATTGAATTAGGCCTAACGGCCAATGATACTTATGTAGATGGTCCAATTAACATTAATGGCTATCAACCAAAAAATGCTTGCGGTAACTACAGTGGAGCAGTTACAGTTAGAACAGCTATTCAAAACTCCATTAACACAGTTGCTGTTCAAGTCCTAAATGATATTAGTACTGAAAAAGGTTATGATTTTGCTACACGATTAGGCATAGATATGCCAACTGAAAGTTCTGAGTATCTAAGTATGGCTTTAGGTGGTGCAGCAGCAGTCTCTCCAATTGAAATGGCCAGAGCTTTTGGAACATTTGGCAATGAAGGTATGAGAGAAAAAGCGCACTTCATTACAAAGATTGTTAACAGTAAAGGTGCTGTTGTTTATGAATACCAACCAGAAAACAAGCAAGTTATTTCACCAACAGTGGCTTGGTACATAACAGATTTATTACAGTCAGTTGTTTCATCAGGTACAGGCGCTCAATCAAAACTGCCAATTACAATGGCTGGCAAAACAGGTACAACAGAACTTCCAGGCGTGTCTGGTGGTAACAAAGACCTTTGGTTCATTGGTTATACACCATCAATTACTGCTTCTGTTTGGATAGGATTTGACAAACCAAATGCCCAAAATGCATTATATGATCAATATGGTGGTGGCTACTGTGCTAGACTATGGAAAGCATTTATGTCTGAATATTTAGCGCCTCTTGAAGATCAGCCATTTACAAAACCTAATCCATTAGAAACTATTCCTAGAAATTTCCAGAAGAAAAACATTATAGGATCGTCCGCTCCTAAGAAAGAAGATAAGAAAGAAGATAAGAAAGAAGATAAGAAAGAAGATAAGAAAGAAGATAAGAAAGAAGATAAGAAAGAAGATACTACAACTAATACAGTTGTTACAACTCCAGCGCCAGTTACACCAACCCCTGCCGAACCAGAAAAACCAGTTGATCCAGTAAAGCCTGTTGATCCAGTAAAGCCTGTTGATCCAAAAAAATCTATCACACCAACTCCATAATATCAAAAATCTAAGAGCCTAATAATAGGCTCTTTTTTTGCAAAAAATGAAACTGCTTCTAACAGTTTCATTTTCTTATAGCTTAATATTAAAATACTATTTTTACAAATTTCCGCTTACCAACTTGAATAACCATTTGGTCTTCTACCTTCAATTGACTATTTTCAGCCTTCGCACTATTAATACGAACAGCACCTTGTTCAAACATTCTTTTTCCTTCTGATGTAGAAGAAACTAATTTAAGAATATGCAACAGCTTGGGAATCCAGTAGATTTCTTCCTTATCTTCTGTAAACCTATATTCAGGAATATCCTCTGGTATCTGGTTCTTAGAAAAAACTTGAATGAAATTTTTTTCAGCTTCATCTGCTGCTTCCTTACTATGATATGTTGTAATTATTTCTTTAGCTAAAGCAATTTTATAATTTCGAGGATTCGCTCCATTATCCATTGCTTCTCTCATTTGCTCAATTTCATCCATAGAGATCTGTGTAGCTAATTCAAAATATCGGCAAATAAACTCATCTTTAATAGACATGAGTTTACCAAAAATTTCATTAGGCGCTTCATCAACCCCTACATAATTACCCAAAGACTTACTCATTTTTTGAACACCATCTAGGCCTTCTAAAATTGGCATTGTTATAGCAATTTGTCCAGGTAAATCATATTCCTTTTGGATTTGCCGTCCCATTAGAAGGTTAAACTTCTGATCATTTCCTCCTAATTCAACATCAGCTTCCAAAGCAACAGAATCATAACCTTGCATTAATGGATAGAAAAATTCATGAACACCAATGGGTTGATTATTTTTATATCTAGTTTGAAAATCATCTCTTTCTAAAATTCTAGCAACTGTAGTTTTCGCTGCTAAACGAATAACATCTTCAAAAGAAAAGGTAGCCAACCATTCACTATTAAAAACCAGCTTAGTCTTATCAGGGTCCAAGACTTTGAAGATTTGAGTTTTATAAGTCTCACTATTAATCAATACCTCTTCTTGGGTCAGCTGCTTTCTGGCAGAAGATTTTCCAGAAGGATCACCTATTCTTCCAGTGAAGTCTCCAATAATAATATAGATATCATGACCTAAATCTTGAAATTGTTTCATCTTCTGCAAAACAACTGTATGACCTAAATGAATATCTGGCGCAGAAGGATCTAATCCCAGCTTCACCTTTAAAGGTTTATTATCCTTAATAGCTTTTTTTACCTTTTTAACTAATTCTTCTTCAGGTATAATTTCAACTGCTCCTCTTTTGATTATACTCATTTGCTTTTCTAGTGATTGCTCCACCAAATCTACCTCCATTAATAATTTATTAGGATATCATAAACTTCATTGTAGCATAAAAAAGTGATTTTGAAAATTAGCTCATTTTTTGATATAATAAAGTTAATTTTATATTTGATAATTAATAATTATCAAATAAGCTTACAATAAAGGATGTGACTATACCTATGTCAAGAATTGACAATAAACATAATAAACGCCGTAGCGAAAAAACAGGAACTACAAAAAAGAAAAGTTCTTGGAAAAATATAACCTTAAGAATACTTATCACCCTCTTAGTTTTAACTATTTTAGCAGTAACAGCAGGCACTGTTTATTTAGCTTACTTATCAAAAACTTTGCCAGAATGGAACGAAGCAGTTTTTGATAAATCAATTACTTCACAAATTCTAGATAAAAATGAGCAGGTTATTAGTAAAAAATTTGCTCAGGAAAACAAAACCCCTGTAACATACAATCAAATATCACCAATGTTTGTAAAGTCCGTTATTGCTACAGAAGACAATGAATTTTATGAGCATAATGGTTTCAGTATTAAAGGAATCTTGAGATCTGCCGTATCAAATATTTTTTCTGGCTCCAAAGGTCAAGGAGGAAGCACTCTCACTCAACAATTGGCAAGAGGAGTATTTTTGAGCAGTGACGAGGCACTATCAAAAGACTACTCACGTAAAATTAAAGAAATACTCTTGGCTATGCAAATTGAAGAAAGATTAACAAAAGAAGAAATCTTTACACATTATGCCAATACAGCCTATTTTGGCCATGGTGCATATGGAATTGAAGCTGCTTCAACAACCTACTTTAATAAGCACGCAAATGAATTAACAGATGCAGAAGCAACGCTATTAGCCGGCTTACCTCAAAGCCCTTCATTTTACGATCCTTACGTAAACATGAATGAAGCCTTGAAAAGAAGGGCTATGGTAGTCAAACGGTTAGTGGAAACTAATAGAATTACTGAAGCAGAAGGAGAGGCAATTAAAAATACAGAAGTTGCATTAACAGATGGAACAGATTACTCATCAGATGATGCAACAACAAAAAACAATAAATACTTTACAGACTATATAACCATTCAAGCTGATAGAATCTTATCTGAAAAGAAACTGGAAAGTCTCTATAAAGGCGGTTATACAATTTATACTACTATGGATACTAATGTACAACAGTCTATAGAAAATGTTTATCAAAATAGCAGTTATTTCCCTAGCGGAATGAATGGTGTTAAGCCCGAAAGCGCTATGGTAGTTGTTGATCATACTACTGGAGAAATAAGAGGACTTGTAGGTGGTAGAACCTATGAATTAGAACAAGGCTTTAACCGAGCCATAGATGCAAAACGTCAACCTGGATCAACTTTTAAACCAATTAGCGTATATGGCCCCGCATTTGAAGCAGGAATTGTAGCACCTTCTTCCGTCTATAATGACTCTCCAGAACCTCCTGTTTATGATGGTCAAGGAAGACCTTATGAATTAGTTAACTACGAAGGCACCTACAGCGGTAAAGTGAGCATACGTAACGCTATTGCTCGTTCAACCAATACCATTGCTGTTAGAGTATTAAACGATATTGGTACTAAAACAGGCTTTGACTTTGTTAAACGTTTAGGCATTACTAGTTTAGAAGATAGTGAAAAAGATAACCTTTCTCTAGCTTTAGGCGGCTTAAAACAGGGAGTATCACCTCTAGAAATGGCTAAAGCATACAGTACATTCGCTAACAAAGGCAAATTAATAGAAAATACATCTATTCGAAAAATCGTAGATAGTTATGGTAAAGTAGTATATGAAGCTAAACCTAAAAGCCAACAAGTTATTAGTCAGGAAGTAGCCTATATGGTTACAAATACACTTGAAGATGTTGTTGATCATGGATCTGGAACAAGCGCCGCTTTAGCAAATAGAGATGCTGCTGGTAAAACAGGTTCTACTGATATGGTTGATTCTTCTGGCAAAGTGATTCATAATGGTAATAAAGATCTTTGGTTTGTTGGCTACACACCAGAACTTACTGCTGCTGTTTGGATAGGTTACGATCAAAGTGATGAAAACCATTACCTATCTAGAAGTTATAGCAGTAATATGTGTGCCAATATTTGGAGTAGCGTAATGAGCCAATCACTAGCCAATACGCCTAATAGCACTTTTGAAAAACCCAAAAATATTATTGAAGAAAACATTGATAGAACTAATGGTTTGCCAACAAACACAAACACTGGCTATACGGATATATTTATTAAAGGATTAGAACCCAAAAAAGCAAGTTCTTCATTAGTTGACAGTACTGCTGGCAAAGGATCTGCTACAATGAAAAATGGATAAATCAGCCTAAAATGGCAAGGTCCAGAAACAACATATACTATTTATAGAAAAATAGCAATGGAAAAAAACAGTTAGGAGAAACAAATTCAACCAACTTTATTGATTCATATCCCCCAAGTCTCGACCTATTGAATACATTGTCAATTCATCTGAAGATGAATTGACAATAACCTATGAATAATAACTAATATGTAGGAGCGTGAATTATTTGAACAACTCATTTGTAAATACAGCTAAAAAAAGAAATAATAAAATTAACACAAATAGAATAAAACCAGTAAGCAGTAAATCAAATAAAACAAAAACAAGTATTGCGCTTATCCCTTTTTATATAATTTTTATGACAATAGCTGTTGAAATATTAACACGCTTAAATATTCTTGATGCATTAATATTTATAGTTAAAAATCCTTTATATTTTTTATTAAATATCATACTTATAGGATTTGTTTTCTTACTATTTGTATGTATCTTCAACAATAAATATGTCTCATTATCAATAATGACAATTCTAATGGTCATATTGGGTATTGCTAGCAAAGTAAAATATGATTTCAGAGGAACGGGTCCCAGCCCAGCTGATTTTTTAACATTAGGAGAAGCAGGCGAAATGGCGGGAGTACTGACACCCGGCTTTATTTTAAGCATATTATTATACGTGATTTTAATTGCCATTATCGCTATGATACTTATTAAAAAAATGCGCTTGCCAAAAATTTCCTCTAAAAATAAATTAAAAGGTATTGTAGGATTTTTTCTTTTTTTCTTTTTTGTCTACTCCTTCTCGCCTGAATGGATTGTTATTAGAGGAGGTTCCGTACCAATTAAGGCTACTGTAAATGAAACAGGAGCCCCAGTTTACTTTTTTTCTCAATTTAATAATCCGGTTAAGCTTAAGGCACCAAATGAAAATGAAATTCAAACAGCTTTTAGTCATGAGCTTAGCACTATTAAATATAATAAAAATAACTCAAAAGAAAAACCAGATATAATTGTAATCCAAAACGAATCATTTTTTGATCCAACAGAAACAATGGATATAAGTAAATTTTCTGAAGATCCATTACCTTATTTTCACAAAATACAAAAGAAAAGCGACTCATTTTCTGTTACCTCACCTGTTTTCGGTGGCGGAACAGCTAATGCTGAGTTTGAAATGATTACAGGACTTTCTACAGTTTTTTTCCCAGCAGAAATGACTGTATTCTCTGGTTATCTAAATAAACCAACCATTTCCTTGGGAAGCATTCTTAGAGAACAAGGATATTATTCCTACCTACTACATCCTTTTTTTGGAAACTTCTATAAAAGAAATCAAGTGTATAGACTTCTTGGATTTAATGAATTTGATAGTCTAGAAACCATGGTTGATAATGACCCAACAATATACGAACGTGGACTTGCTTATCCCGGATCTCAATATATAAATGATATTGAATTAACAAATCAAATTATCAACAGATTAGAAAAAAATGAAAATGCACCAAAATTTATTTTTGCAGTCACAATGCAAGGACATGTTCCTTACGGCGGTCCTGAAAAATACGCAATTACTTATAATGGTAATGATATTGAAAATCCCGAATATTTAGAAGAATTTAATAGTTATTTAACTAGCTTAAGAGCTACTGATGAATCTATTAAAGAGTTAATTGAATATCTAGGAAATAGGGAAAAACCATCAATTGTAGCATTTTATGGCGACCATCAGCCTTCATTAAAGTTTAGAAATCTTGCAAACTTTCAAATGTCCAATGCCGAAGATACTCTAAAAAAACTATCTTCTGGAGAAAACCATAAAATGCATAAAGTGCCAGCATTTATTTGGAGTAATTCAGAATCATTAAAAACTACTGAAGAAACTATTGATATGACATCTTTAGGAGAAAAGGTTTTATCTGCAGCAAAATCTGATATGCCAAACTACTTCCATATCTTAAAAACCATGAGAGAAAAGGAGAAAATTAATTCTTTTACAGATTATTATATAGTAAAGGATAATATATTTTATCATAAAGATACAGATGAATATAAGATGATTTATGATAAATACAGACTTATTGACAGTGATATTCTCGGAAAATTCAAATTTATTGAAACAGACCCTAATAAATGGTTTGTTAAAAACAACAATAACTATATTGTTCCAAAACTAACAAAATAAGAATAAAAATGTTCCTGTTAAGATAATTTGACTTTCATTCGGATATGTTGTATAATACATAATATATGTATCGATACAAAGGAAAGTGAATGATATGGATAATGAAAACACTATCAAAAAAAAAATTAGCGAAATTACTCTAAGGGATATTAACGCCTTAGAGGAAGAAGAGAAAATTCTCATTGATATTTCCTATTTAGGAAGGCCTTACAACTTTGGCACAAGAAAATTGCTTCATAAAAATAAGCCTTTTAAAAACAACTATATTATTGATGATAAATATTTTAGAAGCGATGAGCAATTTAGACAAGAGTTGGCAATTCTAGGTAAAAAAATGATTGGCGAAGTTACAAACAACTTGACTAATGAATTTAAAAATCTATCATTTTTTATTTCAATTTATCAAAATGAAATAGAAGACTCTATAGTTGAACAACCTATTGTCTATGAGAATGACATGCAAAAAGTAGCGACTTATCATCTAGAATTATTTTAAAAAAAGACTTTGATAAAAAAGACTGAATTAAACCACCTGTTCAATTCTAAATCGGACAGGTGGTTTTCCATTAAGTTTCCGAACAGGCCTAATATAATTAAAATAGTGAATTGTTTTAGCGACTACAGAGCGTAAATCATCTTCTAACCAATAACGGGGCGGAATTGAAAACGCAAAACATCTTTAAACCTGCCAAAGAAACTTTCCGTAATGGCATTATCTTTTGGGTTATCGACTCTTGACATACTTTGAACAACATTATATTCTCTAAGCAAGGCTTGATAAGCTGATGAAGTGTATTGAATACCTTGGTCACGGTGTAAAAGGATAGGGTAATCAAGTACGCTTTGTTTTTCCAGAAACCTTTTTGCGGAGTCTAGAACAAATTTCATACCAAGAGAATCACTTAATTCCCATTCTATAATTTCATTGTTGAATAAATCTAAATAACAAATTAGATAGTAACATTTTCCTTTATGTTTAATATATGTAATATCTGAAACCACTTTTCTGAGAGAATCTAGTGTGTTAAATTTTCGATTTAAAATATTAGGATAAATACAGGTAACGGGCTTTACGTGTATATCCTCTAATATTGAGCCGCTTCATTGAACGCCACACAGACACATCACATACTTGCCAATCAACCTCTAATTCAAGTTTATCTCGCAGTTGTCGGTATCCCACATTGAAGGATAGTGGGTATGAATATTTTTAATATGAGCATCTAGCAATACTTGTGTTTTTCATACTGATTAGGTTCTCCTTCTGCTAATTATTGTTACTCCCATTTGTGGATGTTGCTTTCACTTATTCCAGTTTCTTTTGAGAGGTTTTTTCTAGATTCTCCTGACAAGTATCGCTTTACTATTGATAGCTTTTCTTCTTTACTGTGAAAGGTATATTCTTTTCTCACCGCCTTTTTTCATTATATAACAAAAGATAGGAGACACATCTTTTACGCCTCCTATCTTTATACTACTTCATAAAAATCAAAGTCTTTTTTTTATTCAAACTGTGTTATTTTAATTTATCTTTTAGCAATCCATTGACAATACCTGGATTAGCTTTTCCTCTAGAAGCCTTCATAACTTGACCCACTAAAAAGCCTATTGCACTTTCTTTACCACGCTTATAATCTTCAATTGCTTGAAGATTATTATTAAGCACTTCATCAACAAATGATTCAATCTCACTTGAATCTGTAATCTGAACTAGTCCCTTTTCTTTCACAATAGCTTCTGGAACTTTACCAGATTTTATTATTTCTGGTATTATTTCTTTAGCTATTTTTCCACTAATAGTCTTATCCTTTATTAAATCTAGTAATTTTGAAAAAGATTCTATTGTAACTTTTGAAGAAGAAACAGTCTCACCTTCTTCTTTCAAAGATTTCATATAATCACCCATTAAAAAGTTTACAATAGTTTTGCCATCATGACCATTTTTTCTAACACCATCATAAAAATCAGAAATAATTCTTTCACTTATAATGAGATCAGCATCATATTCAAAAAGGCCATCATTTTCAATTAGTCGTTTTCTCCTAGCATCAGGTAACTCTGGTAAACTTTCTCTAATTTCTTCAATCCACTCATCTGTCAAAATAATTGGTGGCAAATCAGGCTCTGGAAAATAACGATAGTCTTGAGCTTCTTCTTTACTACGCATAGATAATGTTATACCTTTTTCATCATCCCATGTTCTAGTTTCTTGAACAACAGATTCGCCTTTTTCAATAACCTTGATTTGTCTTCGAACCTCATATTCAATAGATTTTTCTAGCGCTTTTAAAGAATTTAAATTTTTTGTTTCTGTTCTTGTTCCTAGTTTTTTTTGCCCAATAGGTCTTACCGATACATTAGCATCACAACGCATAGAGCCTTCTTCCATTTTACAGTCGGACACTTCAATATAAGAAATTATTTGACGCAATTTTTCCATGAAAACTCTAGCCTCTTCACTGTTTTTTATATCTGGTTCAGAAACAATTTCTAACAGAGGAACACCTGCTCTATTATAATCTACCTGGGAAGAGCTTGAACTTGTAATTGTTTTTCCTGAGTGTACTAGTTTTCCAGCATCTTCTTCCATATGAGCTCTCGTAATTCCAATTCTTCTCATCTCTCCATTTACTTCAATATCTAAATGGCCGTTCTCACAAATTGGCAAATCAAATTGTGATGTTTGAAAGTTTTTGGTTAAATCAGGATAGTAATAGTTTTTTCTATCAAATTTACAAAAATTAGGTATTTTTGCATTTAATGCATGCCCTGTCATAACCCCAAACTTTACAACCTTTTCATTTAAAACAGGTAATGTTCCAGGCATCCCTAAACAAATAGGGCAGGTATGACTATTAGGGCTCCCCCCAAACTCAGTTGAACAACTACAAAATATTTTTGTATTAGTTTTAAGTTCAACGTGAACCTCTAAACCAATAACTGTTTCATATCCTTTTGCCATTATAGCACCTCCATATTAGGACTTTGTTTATGATAATCTGTATTTTGTTCAAACACGGCCCCTGCGTTCAATAATGCTTTCTCACTAAAAGGTTTTCCTAAAAGTTGCAAGCCAATTGGTAAGCCTTCTGAAAAACCACAAGGAATTGTTAAGCCAGGAATACCGACTAAATTAATAGAGGCTGTACATAAATCACCTAAATACATTGCAACTGGATCCTTATAACCTTCTCCAATTGTATAAGGTAAACACGGTGCAACTGGCGTTAATAAAATATCAAATTTTTCAAACGCTTTATCAAAGTCTTGTTTAAGTAAAGTTCTAACTTTCAAAGCTTTTAAATAATAAGCATCGTAATAGCCAGCACTTAATGCATAAGTTCCTATCATAATTCGTTTCTTTACTTCTTTTCCGAAGAATTGACCTCTTGTTTCTGACATCATGTCTGTAACATCTTCAACATCCTCTACTCTAGCGCCATAACGAACACCATCAAATCTAGCTAAGTTTGAGCTAGCTTCAGCCGAAGCAATAATATAATATGCCGGCAAAGCATACTCTGCATGGGGAATACTAACGTCCTCAATTATTGCACCTAATGATTCATATACCTTTAAAGCCGCCTTTATCTTCTCCATAACTACTGAATCACCTTTAAAGTATTCTGTTGGTACACCAATTTTTAAACCTTTAATTGATTTTCCTAAGCCATTAGAATAGCTTGGATTAGGCCTATTAACAGATGTAGACTCTAACGGATCATAGCCACTAATTGTTTCCATAACAATAGCACAATCCTCAACAGTTTTTGTAAAAGAAGCAACCTGATCTAGACTAGAGGCATAGGAAACAACCCCAAATCTAGAAACAGTACCATAGGTTGGTTTCATACCTACAATGCCACAAAAAGCTGCTGGTTGTCGAATACTGCCTCCAGTGTCTGTACCAAGGGAAAATACAACTTCATCAGCAGCAACAGTTGCTGCTGAACCACCACTTGAGCCACCAGGAACATGCTTGGTACTCCAAGGATTTTTAACAGCTCCAAAGGCTGATGTTTCACTTGTAGAACCCATAGCAAACTCATCCATATTGCATTTCCCAATTAGAATAGGAGATTCATTATTTAATTTCTTCATTACAGTCGCATCGAATATAGGCGTATAGTTTTCAAGCATTTTAGAAGCACAGGTTGTTCTTATGCCTTTTGTTGATATATTGTCCTTTACGCCCATTGGAATACCACTCAACACAGAAATAGGCTCACCCTTTTTTATTTTATCATCTATTGCTGCAGCGTCTTTTAGAGCTTTTTCCTCAGTAATGGTAATATAAGTCCCTAATTGGGGACTAGATTTTTTAACTTTATCCAAAGTTGTTTTAACAAGTTCAGTAACAGAATATTCTTTATTAACAAGACTCTCATGAGTCGCTTTTATTTTCCCCATTGCCAGTCCTCCTACAATATACTAGGTACTACAAAGCAGCCCTCTTCACTATCGGGTGCATTTTTTAAGACATCATCTATAGGAAGACTTTCCTGAATTTCATCTTTTCTAAAGACATTGTTCATATCAAGAACATGAATTGTAGGTTCAATACCCTCTGTATCTAATTCCTCTAACTTATCCATAAAAGTAATCACATCTCTTAATTCTTCTTCATAGGCTTTTTTTTCATCTTCAGTTAATGCTAATCTTGCTAGTGAAGCAACATGTTCAACTTCTTTTCTTCCAATAGCCATTTATTACGCCTCCTTATTTAATAATTTTAGTAATCCTTCTTCATCTAATACTTCAATGCCAAGTTTGTTGGCTTTTTCTAATTTACTGCCTGCTTCAGAGCCAGCTAAAACATAGTCCGTTTTCTTTGAAACGCTGGTAGATACTTTGCCACCATAATCTTCAATGAGTTTCATCATTTCTTTTCTATCATAATGAGGCAAGGTTCCTGTTAGGACAATAGTTTTTCCTTTAAATATGCTACCTTTTAAAACAAAGGTTTCCTCCATCATTACTCCTTGGTTTTTTAAATCCTCAATAATTTTTCGATTGCGCTCTTCACTGAAAAACCTAACTAGACTATCAGCCATCTTTTCCCCTACATCTTCTACGTTAAGGAACTCTTCTTTTTTAGCTTTTAAAAGAGCACCCATAGTCCTAAAATATCTGGCCAGTACTTTAGCAGATTTATTACCAACTAAGGGGATTCCAAAAGCAAACAATAATGGACCTAACCCTCTCTGTTTGCTTTTACTAATTGCTTCTACTAAATTATTTGCTGATTTTTCCCTAAAACCTTCTAATTTTTCTATATCATCTTTTTTCAACCTATAGATATCGCCTGGATTACTAATGAGTTTCTCATTTACGAATAACTCGACAATTTTTTCTCCCAATCCATCTATATCCACGGCTTCTCTAGAAGCAAAATGAATTAATCCTTTAACCCATTGGGCTGGACAATAGAGTTCACCTGTACAACGATGGCCGGCCTCTCCAGCAATGCGAATTACAGGAGAATTACAAACTGGGCATCTAGTAGGAAAAACAAAAGGAACTAAATCCTCTTGTCGCCTATCCAATACTACTTTTACTACTTCCGGAATTACATCACCAGCTTTTTGAATAACAACGTAGTCACCTGCTCTAATATCTTTTTCTTTTATATAGTCCTCATTGTGCAGGGAAGCTCTACTGACAACTGAACCGCCAATTAGAACAGGGGTTAATTCAGCCACCGGCGTTAATACACCTGTACGCCCAACAGAAATAGAAATATCCTCAACCTTTGTAATTTGCTGTTCTGGCGGAAATTTATAGGCAATTGCCCAGCGTGGACTTTTAGTAGTAGAACCTAATTCAATTTGATCTCTAATATTATTTACTTTTATAACAACGCCATCAATACCATATGAAAGATGACCTCTTTTTTCTACAATAGTTTCACAGAAAGCAATCATTTCTTCAATTGACCCTAAAAGTCGATCCTTATTAGTAGAAAAACCTAAAGATTCTAAATATTCTAAAGCCTCTTCCTGAGTTTCAATATCTTTACCTTTAAGATATGTTATTTCATAAAAGAAAGAAGACAAGTGACGCTTTTTAGTTTCCTTAGAATCTAGTTGCCGTAAAGAACCTGCTGCTCCATTCCGGGGATTTCTAAATTCCGCTAAACCGGCTTCTACCCGTTCTTTATTAAGCTTTACAAAAGTATCATTATCCATATAGACTTCTCCTCTGATTTCTAAATCAATAGGAACAGGTAATTCTAAAGGAATATCCTTAATCATTCTTACATTGTGAGTTACATTTTCACCAATAAAGCCATCGCCCCTCGTTGCACCAACAACTAACTTTCCTTTCTGATAGATTAGAGCAATAGACAATCCATCAATTTTCAACTCTCCAATATATTGAAGCTCTGTTTTTTCTAGAGTCTTTTCACAACGTCCATTAAAACTATCTAAATCTTCTCCTGAAAAAGCATTACTTAAACTTAACAAGGGATAACGATGAGTATATGTGGAAAATAAAACTAAAGGAGCCCCTCCTACCTTTTGAGTTGGGGAAGTATCTTTTAAAAATTCTGGATACTCCTTTTCTAACTCTATTAATTGATGCATATAATCATCAAATTCGCTGTCTGCAAGGGTAGGCATATCATAAAGATAATAGTCCTCATTGGCTTTATTCAATATTTTTGTTAAAGACTCATTTTTTTCTTTAGCCTCTTTTTTAGTCATTTATTCCACCTACTTGATTTTTTTAATGGGTGCATACTTGGCAATTAATTTCTTAACACCTAGGTTGGTAAAAGCAATTGAAAGGACACCATCGCAACCTTCTCCATCAACCTTTACAATCATACCTTCACCAAATTTACTATGGAAAACATGATCACCTAAAGTAAGGCCACCACCTTTGGCTTTTTCAAATGGATCTCTAATAAAAGTATCTCTTTTTTCTGTTGTTGTTCTATGAGGAAATTCCAATAATTCTTCTGGTATTTCGTCTAAGAACCTAGACTTATAATCGCCTCTAGTAATACCAAATTGATTTCTCTGCCAAGCTCTAGTTAAATAAACTTTTTCCTCACCTCTCGTAATACCTACATAACACAACCGTCTTTCTTCTTCCATTTCAAGGGGATCTCCTTGGGCTCTATAATGCGGAAAGATACCTTCTTCCATACCCGTGATAAAAATAACTTTATACTCAAGGCCTTTGGCCATGTGAAGGGTAATTAAAGTTACCTTTTCATCATCATTTAATTCATCTGTTTCGCTATATAAAGCTGTATTGGCCAGAAAAGCCTCTAAGGTTTTTTCCTCATCATATAAATCAAATTCACGGGTTTCAGATAAAAGCTCTTGCACATTTAAAATACGATCTTTTGCTTCTTCTGTTCTCTCGACTTCAAGGGCTTTTAAATAACCAGTTTCCTTTAAAATAACCTCAGTGAGCTCAGTTAAACTAACATTGCCTACAAGCTCCTTTAAGATCCTAATCAGGTCAATAAAGCCTTTTACTTTTGTTAGTGTTGTAGCAGAAAGATATTCATCTACACGATTTAAACTCTCTTCTAAGGTAATTTCCTGATTTCTTGCAAAAGCAAATATTTTATCTACAGTAGCTTTTCCAATTCCGCGTTTTGGAGTATTGATTATTCTTTCAAAACCAATGACATCAGCTGGATTATTTAAATATTGAAGGTAGGTAATAATATCTTTAATTTCTTTTCTTTTAAAGAAACTAACACCACCATATAGTTTATAAGGAATTCCATAGCGAGCTAAACTTTTCTCAATAATTCTAGATTGAGCATTAGTTCTGTAAAAAACGGCAAAGTCACTATAGGGTCTTTTTTCTTTTCTAGCAATTTTATCAATTTCTCTGACCACAAAAATTGCTTCTTCACTTTCGTCTGTTGCTTCATAACAACAAATTAATTCGCCACCTTTATTTTCAGTCCACAATGATTTAGGTTTGCGATCACTATTATTTTTAATAACTGCATTAGCAGCAGTAAGAATAGTTTCACTTGAACGATAGTTTTGTTCTAAGTAAATAGTCTTAGCATTGGGATAATCCTTTTCAAAATCTAAAATATTATTCATATCTGCACCTCTCCAACCATAAATAGATTGGTCAGGATCCCCTACTACACAAATATTATTATATTTCCCAGCTAACATTTTGACTAGTAAAAACTGAACATAGTTCGTATCTTGGTATTCATCTACAGAAATATACTTAAAGCGTTCTTGGTATTTTTCTAATATATCTGGATATTTTTTAAAAAGCTTAACTGTTAAATAGAGTAAATCGTCAAAATCTAGGCTATTTGCTTCTTTCAAAGCTTTTTGATAACTTTCATAGACTTGACCTACAGTCTCTTTAAAAAAGTTGCTGGCTTTCTTCTGCACATTCAAATAGTCTTCCATTCTATTTTTACAATTACTAATAGCATACAAAAGATTTCTTGGTGTAAATTTTTTATCATCTATTCTCTGTTCTTTAATTACTTTTTTTATTAAAGCTTCTTGGTCACTACTATCATAAATATTGAAACGAACTGTATAATCTAAAGCTTCAATTTCTTGTCTTAAGATTCTATTACACATACTATGAAAAGTACTTACCCATAAAGCCTTGCTTGTAAAGCCACTAGTCAATTCCCCAATTCGCTCTTTCATTTCGCTGGCTGCTTTATTTGTAAAAGTAATAGCTAAAACCTCATAAGGGCTAACGCCTCCTGCAATTAAATAGGCAATCCTTCTAGTGAGTACTCTTGTTTTTCCAGAGCCTGCCCCTGCAATAATTAAAAGAGGACCCTCTTTATGTAAAATAGCTTCTTTTTGTCTTTCATTTAATCCCATAAGTAATTCTGTCATTGTTTCCTCCATATTCTCTTATACATCCCTTTTTATTATATCATTTTTCACTGTTTTTTACATATTTATGATAGGATATCCTTAGCAATTAAAATAAACTTAGAAAGGAGTTTTTCTTATGTTAAAGGCTATAAAAATTGATTTTACTGCTGTTGAAAGTCTCCTGTTTTTTGGCAACTTATTTTAGAAAAAGAAAAAGTTAGTGAATTATATATCCTAAGAATTACAGAGCTACCTCCCTTTAAAGCTTCTTACATAGAACAGTTCGCCCATATATCTTTAAGACGGGTACTAAGTGCTATTTCAAATAGAGAAGTTTTCATAGGAGAAAACAAAGAACAAGGTCGATTTTGGAGCAATAACTTATGGATGCTAGAAGACATTAACTACATTACTAATCTTGTAGCACCACTTAAACGTTTAAATGTTGATGAATTAATCCCACTGATTAATGAAAATATTCCAAATGGAAAATATGATTCTCTAGAGATTTTCTTTGTCCCCCTTCATATTCAGACTACTTTTACAGAAAAAAATAAACTCTACATAAATTTCTTTTCAATTATCCCTCTAGATGATAATAGACCAACTATTAATTTAAAAGAATTAAAAAAAATAATACTAAAAGAATGTATAAAAATAGAAAAGAATGCCTAAGGCATTCTTTTCTATTAATCTTCAATATATGATTCGTCACCAAATAAATGCTCTAGAGTTGCATTCAGCTCATTACATATTTTTTTCATCACTTTCAAACTTGGATTATATTTACCGACTTCTATCAAGTGAATCGTTGGCTTAGCCACACCGACTTTCTCAGCTAAGGATTGTTGTGTGTGACCTCTGTCAAGTCTCAACTGCCGCATGTTTTTGTTCATTCCTTATCAACCCTTTCAATAATAATTAATTTTTTCTATGCTTATTCATAATCAAATATAAATATACAAGATATAACAAACTCAAAATAATACCAGTAAAGGCAACTATTTGCGCCACTCGTAATGGACCTAACATTAAACTATCTGTTCTCAAGCCTTCAATAAATAATCTGCCTAAAGAATTACCAAAAATGGCTAATGCAAGAAAAGTGCCTTTCTTAAAATTCACTTTTCTTAAAATTAGAAAAGCCAATACAACAAACCAAATTAAATCATTAATTGATTCATAAAGAAAAGTAGGGTGATAATAAACACCATTAATCAACATTCCATTTTGAATAAAGGTAGGAAAATGGCTAATAAATGATTCTGATACAGGACCTCCATGGGCTTCTTGATTTAAAAAATTCCCCCAACGACCCAGTCCTTGAGCAAATAAAACACCGACGCTAATGACATCAAGATACCTCAGTATATCAATTTTTTTCCTCCGAGCATAAAGAACAAATGCAAGGACACCAAAAATAATACCGCCATGAAAAGCAAGTCCACCATTTCTCGTATTAATAACATCCCATAAATTATGAAAATCACCTAAGTTGAAGAGAACAAACCATAGTCTAGCACCAATAAAGCCTACTATAACTGTAATAATGATTCCATTTAAAAAGTAATCCTCATTAAAATTTTTCTCTTTTTTTAAAATAAAATAACTGAATAAAATAGCTACTAAAGCACCTGCTGCAATGAGTATACCATACCACATAATTTCTATGCCAAATAAATTAATTGCTATTGGATCCATCATATCCCCTTTTCATTTTAAAAATATCCAACACAATGTGTTTTTAATTATACCACTAAAATTCTCTCCAGGCAACATTTGCCATCTGAATATATTCTGTCATTTTTAAAGTTTCTCCTCGTCTTTTTTCATCAATATTCAGAGACTTTAAAAAGGCTCTTGTCTCTTCTTTATCACCCATAAAAAATGGTAATAAACTATTTGATAATGTTTTTCTCCTTTGATTAAAACCACAGCGCACTAACTGAAAAAAAATTTTTTCAACTTCTTTTGAAAGTAATTTCTGCTGCCTAATATTCATTTTCAAAACCATGGAATCCACCTTTGGTGCTGGATAAAAAGACTGGCTGTCAACAGAACAAATGGGAACACATTCAGTATAATAATTTATAGCTAACGTTAAAGCGCCATATGCTTTAGTTCCTGCTTCTGCAATCATTCTTTCCCCAACTTCCTTTTGAACCATTACTGTAATACTCTCAATAAAGTCATATTTTTCCAAAAGCAACATCAATATTGGTGTTGTAATATAGTAAGGTAAATTTGCTATAACTTTAATCTTTTTTTCAAAGTCACCAAAATGGGATTTTATACTTTCTTCTAAATCAATTTTTAAAATGTCCCCTTCTACAATTGATAGGAATCCAAATTGCTGTACATTTTCCCGTAACAAAGGAATGGCCTTTTTATCTATTTCAACTGCTAAAACATGAGGATTCTTCTCAACTAAATATTGAGTAAGAGATCCTGCACCAGGACCAATTTCAACAACAATATCTTCCGAAGAAATTTGGGGACTCTCAACAATTTTTCTAGCCACTTGTTCATTAATTAAAAAATTCTGACCCAGACCTTTTTTTGTATAAAAATCCTTTTTTCTTAACACTGATTTTAAAGTATTATTATCTGTCAGTTTATTCCTCATTAGGAACCTCCCTAAGGGTTAAACCAATTCTATTTCGTTCCTTATCTAAAGAAATAATTTTACTTTTAACGACTTGCCCAATCTCTAAAACATCCAAAGGATGCTTAATAAAGCGATTTGTAATTTGAGAAATATGAACAAGTGCATCCTCATGAACACCAATATCAATAAAAGCCCCAAAATCAACTATATTTCTAACAGCTCCAGATATGATCATCCCTTCATGAAGCTGTTCAATATCTAATACCTCTCTTTTAAAGATAGGCTTTGGTAAATCTTCTCTAGGCTCTCTTCCGGGCTTTTCTAATTCTTTTTTAATATCTGCAATTGTCTCTTTAAGCTCGTTACCAGATATTTCTTCGCCATTTAACAGAGCTTCACCAATCCAATAACTCTCTGGGTGAATTCCGGTATTATCAAAAAAATTATCCCCGTCTTTAATTCTTAAAAAACCTGCACACTGAGAAAAGCCTTTTGGACCCAGTCCTTTTAATTTTAAAAAAGCCTTTCTATTTTTAAAAGTACCATGTTCCTGTCTATGACTATACATTGCCTTTGCTACCTTGGTATTGAGACCCGCCACATAACTTAATAATTCAACAGAAGCATTATTCACATCAACACCTACAAAATTAACACAGTTTTCTACTACACCATCTAAAGCACCTTCAAGCTTCTTCTGATTAACATCATGTTGATACTGTCCAACACCAATTGCTTTAGGTGATATTTTCACCAATTCAGCCAGAGGATCTAACAAACGTCTCGCAATTGATACCGCACTTCTCAAATTAACATCCATATCTGGAAACTCATCTCTAGCAACCGAAGAAGCGGAATAGACACTTGCTCCTGCTTCATTTACGATAGTATACGCAGTTGTTACTGTCTCTTTTAAGACCTCTACTAAGAAAGCTTCACTCTCCCTTGAAGCTGTGCCATTACCAACTGCAATTGCTGTAATGCCATACTTTTTTATTAACGCTAATAGTTTCTTCTTACTTTCTTCAAATTTCTTTTGAGGAGGCATTGGAAATATAATAGCAGTATCTAAAACTTGTCCAAACTGATTAATAACAGCTAATTTACAACCTGTTCTAAACGCTGGATCAAATCCAAGTATTACTTGATTATTTACTGGAGAAATCAAAAGCAACTGCTTTAAATTCTTCTTAAATACATCGATAGCCCCTTCTTCACTTCTTTCCTTAAGCTCAGCAAAAAGCTCTCTTTCTAAACTAGAAAATAGTAAGCGTTTTAAACTATCTTTAAAAAAGCCCCTTAACTCATCAGCAAAAAGCTTATTGGAAACTTTATACTCTCTGTCTAAAAGTTGCAATATTTGTTCTTCATTAAATTCAATTTTAATGCTTAATGCGCCTTCTTTTTCCCCTCTCAAAAGCGCTAATACGCGATGATTTTTAATGGCATTAAAAGGCTCTTGATAATCATGATACATATCATAAATACCATCTTTATCTTTTTTCCCAGTCTCTTTTCCCTTACTTGTTATCAAACCGTTTTTTCTTGTTAGCTGACGAATGTAGTCCCTAACAGTTTGTGAATCTGAAACCATTTCTGCAATGACATGCCCAGCTCCTTCTAAAGCCTCTTCTAAAGTCAATACTTCTTTATCCGGATTTACATATTGACTTAAAATAGCATCCTTCTCACCCTTATCCATATTTAAGACTTCCAGTGCTAATGGTTCTAATCCTTTTTTCTTAGCAATAGACCCCTTTGTATTCTTCTTAGGTTTAAAGGGTCTGTAAATATCTTCAATTTCAGTCAGAATAGTGGCATTATCAATAGATTTATCTAATTCATCTGTTAAATTTTCCTGTTCCTTTAAAAGATTCTTAACCTCAACCTTTCGCTCTTCTAAGCGAGTATAGTAATCTGCTTTCTCAAATAAAACCCTTAATTCTTCATCTAATAATCCCCCGGTTCTTTCTTTTCTATACCGGGCTATAAAAGGAATTGTATTTCCATCTTCTTTCAATTCTAAAGCAGCCTTAATTTGAGAGGGCTTAAAAGGAAACATTTGACCTAGTGCGTTTACAATATCCATTTATTCTTTTTCTCCAATCTATTTATAAGTTGATCAATTTCTTTATATATATTTTTTTTGCTTTCATTTGTATTAATAATAAAATGCGCTTTCTTTTTCTTTTCCGCTAAAGGATACTGGCTTCTTATTTTTAACAAAGCCTCTTTTTGTGTAATCTCATCTCTTTTAACTATGCGATTTATTTGAATATCTTCAGAGCAAGCTACTACCCAAATCTCATCTACCATATATTCTAAGTTAGCTTCAAATAGTAGAGGTATTTCTAAAAACACCAATTTATGTGCAGTGCCTTGTTTTTTCAATTCTTCAATAATATTGGGGTGGGTAATTTTATTTAACAAGGCTCTGTCTTCTTTATTAGAAAATATTAATTGACCTAACTTTTTCCTATTAATTTCCCCATTTGATAAAAGAACAGCCTTCCCAAAAGCATCTACAATATTCAGATAATTTTGATTACCTTTTTTCATTAATACACTTGAAATCTCATCAGACGAAACAATAGGGTAACCTTTTTCTTTTATATAAGAAGCAACAAATGACTTTCCCGTACCAATGCCTCCTGTAATTCCAACTATCATAATTTCACCTCTTAGTCTGACACTGAGGACAATAAACAGTTGTTCGACCAGCCACTGTTATTTTTTTCAAAGGTGTTTTACAGACATAGCAACCTTTTCCCTTACGACCATAAACTTGATGCTGATCTTGAAAACCACCTTCCTTACCTTCGCTGTTAACATAATCCCGTATAGAAGAACCACCTTCCTCTATAGCTGTTTGCAGAACAACATAAATCCCTTCATAGAGCTTTTCTTTCCGTCTCTTACTAAAGTATTCTACATTCTTCTGGGGATGAATCCCAGCATAAAATAATATTTCATCTGCATAAATATTGCCAATACCTGCAATTATTTTCTGATCTAAGAGAATCTTCTTTATTGACCCCTTAGCTTTCTTAAGAGCCCCATTAAATTCTTCATAAGTCATTTTAAGAGGTTCTAATCCTAGCCTGGATTCAAAGTAAGCATTTAGCTGTTCCTTCTCCAAGAAAAAAAAGCCTCCAAATTTTCTGATATCTCGATAGCTAACAATCTTCCCATTGGCTAGATGAATTTTCAAATGGGTGTGCTTATCCTCTAAATCACCTTTTAATAATTGTCCTGTCATTCTTAAGTGAAGAATAACATAGCCTTTTTCCATTTCAAAAATTATATATTTCCCTTTTCTATTTAAATGTTTAATCCTTTGACCTTCAACATTGCTTCTAAATAGATCTATATCTCCACTTACAACAACTGAATCTAATATTTCTATAAATTCTATCTGCTGATTTTCAAGAAGTGTAGCCACAGACATTACAATGTTTTCAACTTCTGGTAATTCTGGCATCTTCTATAACTCCTCCATATCATACCAATTCTTGCCTATTTTCATATCCAGTTCTAATGGTACATCTAGTGTCATAGCATGACTCATTTTATCCGCTATTAATACTTTCATTTTATCTATTTCATTTTCTGGAACTTCAAAGATAAGTTCGTCATGTACCTGAAGGACCATCACAGATTCTAAGGCTTCAGCAATTAAGGCATCATTAATATGAATCATAGCAATCTTTATTAAATCTGCAGCTGTACCTTGAATAGGTGCATTCATAGCCATTCTCTCAGCACCAGAACGCACCATACACTTACTGCTTTTTAAATCAGATAACAAACGATACCGTCCAGTTAAAGTGCTGACCTTCAATGTTTTTTTGGCCTCCATTAAAGTCTCATCAATCCACCGTCTGACATCAGGATAACGACTAAAATATTTCTCAATATAGAGCTTTGATTCTTCCATTGGAATATTTAAATCCCTACTGAGTCCAAAATCACTAATACCATAAACTATTCCAAAATTAACAGCCTTAGCCTTCCTTCTCATATCTTTTGTTACTTCACTCATTGGTACATCAAATACCTCACTGGCTGTTTTTGTATGGATATCCTCACCATTTAAAAAAGCTGATTGTAAATTCTTATCACCGGATATATGGGCTAATACTCTTAATTCAACCTGGGAATAATCGGCAGATAAAAAGTAGTTTCTTGCATTTACAGGTACAAAAGCTTTTCTGATTAAACGGCCTTCTTTCATGCGAATTGGAATATTTTGAAGATTAGGATTTTCACTTGACAACCTGCCTGTTACTGCAACCGTTTGATTATAAGTTGTATGGACAACTCTATCTTTATCGGTTAAAGTAAGCAATCCTTGAATGTAAGTATTAAAAAGTTTTGTAACTTTTCGATATTCTAAAATCAATGTAATAATAGGATGCTTATCTTCTAACTTTTCTAAAACTTCTTGATTGGTTGAATAACCTGTTTTAGTTTTTTTAAGAGGTGGTAATTCTAATTTTTCAAATAAAATTTTACCTAGTTGTTGTGGCGAATTAATATTAAACTCTTCACCTGCTAAGGCAAATATATCATGGCTTAAACCACTAATCTTTTCTTCAATTTCACTTTCCATCTTTTTTAAAGTTTCACGATTAAGAGCAACACCATGATGTTCCATTTGGCATAGAATTGGTAACAAAGGCTTTTCAATATTATTGTAAACAGAAAAAACATTGCCCTCTTCTAATTGTTTCTTTATAATTTCATATATATGCCAAAGATTTTGAGTGTAATAGGCTTTATCAACTTCTGCACCCATAAAAGCACTCATAAATGAATCTATATTATAAGTTTTTTCTGGATGAACAATATAAGCCATTAATCTTAAATCATAAAACTTAAAAGAAGTTATCTTTTTCGATTCAGCTAAAAAAAGATGAAACAGTGGTTTTGAGTCAAATGAAATAAAGTTTCCACCCTTTCTAAGTAAACTACTGACTACAGCTTCAGTAACAGCTGGCATTGGAAAAGACACCTCTAAAGTTATTGGTTTTTTCCCATTATAAATACTACAAAGACTAATTTCTTGCAACTCATTTAATTTTAAATATAAAGTCCATTGAGTCCCCTCTAGTCCTTCTAAATCTTTAAGAAAAGTATTGATTTCATAATGTACTACAGGCTCAATAATTGGAATCATAGCTTTTTCATCCTCTGCATTTTCAATTCCAAACTCACCTAATAGGGATTTAAATTCTAATTCTAAAAGCAATTTTTTTAAAGCTTCTTTATTGCCTAAAGCTAAACCAAATGGGTAAGCATCATAGGAAATGGGAACATCACAATGGATAGTAGCTAAATCTCTACAGAAAAATGCTTCATCCTTATATTTAATTAAATTTTCCTTTACCTTGCCTTTTAAATCATCTAAATGATTATAAACTCCTTCTAAGTCGCCATATGCTGTTATTAGTTTTAAAGCTGTTTTTTCACCAATACCAGGAACCCCTTTAATATTATCTGAAGCATCACCTTGCAAACCTTTTATATCTTTTACTTGGTCAGGATCTAAGCCAGAGGTTTCTTTTAAGGTTAGTACATCTAATTTTTCAATTTGGGATAATCCCTTTCTAGTCAAATAGACAGTCACATCATTATCAATGAGTTGTAAACTATCTTTATCTCCCGTTACTACATAAACATGGTCCCCAGTAGCTTTTCCTTTACAGGCTACCGTACCTAAAACATCGTCAGCTTCAAATCCTTTCGCTGTTAAAATAGGAATTCCCATATACTTTAAGACATCCTTTAAAATAGGAAATTGACTTACTAAATCCTCATCAGTCTTTTTTCGTTGAGCCTTATATTCTTTATAGGCTTCATGTCTAAAAGTTTTGCCAATATCAAAAGCTACAGCCATGCCATCTGGATTTTCATCTTTAATCAATCTCAAAAGCATTTTCAAAAAACCATATACCGCATGTGTTGCCTGCCCTTCTTTATTCATAAGGGATCTCATGGCATGAAAGGCTCTGTGAATTAAACTGTTGCCATCTATTATAAAAATTCTTTTTTTCATTATCTTGCCTCATCTTCTTAATCATTATCTTGCCTCATCTTCTTAATCATTATCTTAATTATACTCTAATTTGAAAAAGACTTGAACTAAAATTGTTGTTTTCTTAGGTCATTTACAGGTATAATGTTAATATAAAGGAATAAAAGGAGGCAATATTAATGATTAAACACATCGTTCTTTTTAAATTCAAAGAAGGTGTTGATAAAGCAAAAGAAAAAGAGGTATTAAAAGAAAAATTAAAAGCTCTGCCAAGCCTGATATCTACTATCCGTTCTATTGAAATTGGAGACAACATTATGGATTCACCTAGAAGCTGGGATCTTTCCCTAATTACTTTATTTGATTCTTTTGAAGGTCTTAATTTCTATAGCCCACATCCAGAACACTTAAAGGTAATTGACTATTTAAATGAATACTGTGAAACAGTATCTGTAGTTGACTACGAAATATAAAGCAAAAACGAGAAGCAACTAGCTTATAACTAGTTGCTATTTATAAAAAAGTGGTTAAGTAGTTCTAAAAAGTGATTTTTCCTTCCTTTAGTTCAACAACCTTCTCTTCTATCTTGCTTTTCTGTTCAAGGGTCAATAAATTCTCATTATAGGAGCTAACTTTATACAACCCTGTTTTATAATTATCAATGATTTTTAAATCCGGACCAAATTTGTCATCTACATAGGCTGTAATAGTATCTAAAATATTAAATTTCATATCAGACATATCAGAAATAACTGCTTGTTCTGGCGCTATTTTCACCTGACTCTCACTGGTTACAACAATAGGAATCTTTTTTTCAGAAGCTGCTTCAATTACTCCAATGCCGGACCCCTGAGCATATTGAAAGACACAGTCTACTCCTTTATCAAAAATAGCCAAAGCAGTTTCCTTTCCTTTAGCAGCATCATCAAAACTCCCAGTATAGGCAACGACTATATCAGCATTTTGATTGCCATCTTTTACGCCTTTAACAAAGCCATTTTCAGTACGTTTCATAGCATAACCTTCATTGGAGGCAACATAACCCACCTTATTTACGTTAGTAATTAAACCTAAAGCATAGCCTGCAATATAACCTTGTTCTTCATTTTGAACACCTATGCCAATTAAATTATCATCATGAACATCACTATTTGTTACTGCAAAGCCAACATCAGGAAATTCAGGTGCTACAGTTGCAATTGCATCTTCAAAATCATTACCATGACAGATAATTAAATTGTATCCTCTGCTTGCATAGTCTCTAATCGTAGATTCTTGTTCAGCAAGAGGTACAGATTCTGTATAAGCACTTTCAATATCAAATTCTTTTTCAGCATCCATTAAGCCATTGTAGGCTGGCTGACTCCACCCAGCATCATTGATATTGCCTGGTAATAAAAGAGCTACCTTAACTTTTCCCCCACTGCTATCGTCTTTACCCCCACTTGTATTACTACAGCCAATAACGCCAATTACAATAAGGACTAAAACTACTAACAAAGTAAATAGACATTTAATCTTTCTCATATTATTCGCCGTATACCTTTCTTTTTTTATTCTTTGAAATAAGGTTTTGCCAATGCTGATGGTCGAGCTGATGCACTCCCTCTTACAATAAGCGCTACAATTAAAGCAAAAATCATTGGAAATACTAGTAATAGATTGGAAGAAATTGGTATTCCAAAAGCCTGCATACGCATCTGCAAAGCATTGCGCCTGCTCCAAATATTAAAACCCCCTCCTAAAGTTGTTCCTAGAGGTGTCCATTGACCTAAGATTACACAGGCAACAGCCATATACCCTCGTCCTCCAGACATATTATCAACAAAGCAATTCATAAAGGAAAGTGAGATAATAGCTCCTGCTACAGATGCCATCATAGAAGATAATATACACATACCATACTTCCAGCCAATAACATTAATGCCCAATTGTATCTGCAGCTTTTGGGACTTCTCCAATAGCCCTTATTTTTAAACCCCATGAAGTTTTATATATAACAAAAACAACGCCAATCATTATAAAAGCTATATATACTAAGGGACTATTATTAAATAAAATAGAGCCAATAAAAGGAATATCTCCTAAAATAGGTATTTTACAGGTCCAACACCGGCAATAGATAAAGGCGCCTCCATTACCCCCCCCTAAATCATCCGACTCATCAAAGCAGTTAAGCCAACTGCTAAAATATTAATTCCTGTTCCTGTTACAGCTTGGTTGGCTCTAATAGAAACAACAGCGCCACCATAAACCAAACCAACAAAAGCACCAATAACAGCTGCAAAAACAACACCTAGCCAACCATTTCCTGTTATAAAACTTCCTAGAACAGCGAAGAAAGAGCCAAATAGCATAGTACCTTCAATACCTAGATAAAAATACCTGCTTTTCTAAAAGAACTTCTCCCAAGGCAGCTAAAATAATTGGGCTAGCCATGCGGATTACTGCATAAAAGAACTCTTCTGTGAAAATCGATAAAATAAATTCCATAGTTCCCTCCTATTTCTGTACAGATATTTTTCGTACTGCCAAGTATCTTGGTAATTTCATTAGTATAGGGCTAATAGCAACAAAAATAATAATAACTCCACTTAGCACCATACTAAAACTTACAGGTAAATTAGCGGCATTAACCATACCTCCTCTTCCGGCTTTTAAAGCACCAAATAGGATACCTGCTAAAACAACACCGTAGGGACTTCGTTGCCCTAATAATGCAACAGCAAGTGCTTCATGGCCGTAATTAAACAAAAAGGCTTCTCTAAGGCGGGTGCTGACTGCCCATAATCTCCCCCCCACATTGGCACCACCCATTCCCGCTAAGCCACCCGCTATTAAAACCAGTAGTATTTGGCATGGTAACTACATTCATGCCGGAGTGACGTGCTAAAATTGGATTACCTCCTAAAATCCGATTATTTAAGCCAACGGGGGTTCTAAATAAGACAAAATGTGCAATAATAGCTAATACTAATGCAATTGCAATTCCCAAATGGAGTCTTGAGCCACTTAAAATTAAAGGTAAATGGGCTGAAGTTACAATTTGAGCAGATTGAGGTGCAAATCCATTAGCTTCTTTAAGTGGTCCCTGGACAAGAGCTCTTAAAACACCAATGGCTATATCATTTAACAAAATAGCTGTAATAATAATGTTGGTATTATGTTTTGCATTAAAATATCCTGGAATAAAAGCCCAGAAAACGCCACCTAAAAAGCCGGGGCCAATAAACAAAGGGGAACATGAATTGCTGGGTGGTATTCCTTGAAAATTAACTGCCACTACAGTTGCAAAAATACCTCCAAAAATAATTTGACCTTCTGCTCCAAGATTCATAATATTTGCCCTTGCAGCAATTGCAATTCCCAGTCCAGTCATAATTAAAGGAATAGCTCTATTCAAACTATTACCAATGTTGTTTAGATTTCCAAAAGCACTTTCAAATAGAGAGGAATAAGCTAAAACAATAGAACCACCTTGAATTTTTATAATAATGCTAACAACGAGTAAAGAAAAAATTACAGTTATAACTGGTACTAATATATTAAATATTTTCTGAAACTTTCTGACAAGATCATCAAGCTGATCATAATTGACTGTTGTCTTTTCCTTATTAAAAGATTCCATAACAACCTCCTATTCATGGATTGCTTTTGTACCAAGCATCATTGTCCCAATTTCAGGAATGCTAGCTATATTCCCTTCAACCTCGCCCATTATTTCCCCTTGATGCATAACTAAAATCCTATCACTTAAAGAAATTAGTTCTTCTAATTCTGTTGAAACTAAAAGAATTCCTTTTTGCTTTTTTCGTTCTTCCATTATTTTGTGATGAATAAATTCAATAGCACCAATATCAAGACCATGAGTAGGATGACAGGCAATTAATAATTCATGCTGTCTTTCAACTTCTCTCGCAATTACGACTTTTTGCTGATTGCCTCCACTCATATTACCTACTTGGGTTTCTGGGCTTTTAGCCTTAATCATATAATTCTCAATAACTGTCTTTACTTTTTCCTTAATAACTTTAAAATTCAAGACACCTCTTTTAGAATAGGGTTCTTTCCATTCCTCTTTAAGAATAAAATTATCACTAACTGAAAAATCTAAAGCCAGTCCTTCAACCTGTCTTTGAAATGGAATATTGGAGATACCTTTCTCTAATATATTTTTAGGAGTCAAATGATCGAGAGATTCTCCTGCCATAATAATAATCCCCTATCTTCTTTTTGTTAAGTCCCATAATAGCTTCAATTAACTCTAGTTGCCCATTCCCATCAACTCCTGCAATACCAAAGACTTCGCCAGCACCAACTGTAAAACTAACATCATTTACAGCAACAATGCCCATATCATTTTCCACTGTAAGATGGCTAACACTTAAAATGTCTTTACCTATATTTTGAGGCACTTTATTCATTTCAAGGGATACTTCTCTACCTACCATTAATCTAGCTACTTCTTCTTCATCTAAATTTTCCACAGGAAAAGTTCCAATAAATGCTGCATCTCTTAAAATACTAATACGATTACATATTTCAACTACTTCTCTCATTTTATGAGTAATAAAAATAACTGTATTATCTTTTTCAACCCACGTTTTAAGTACCATAAAAAGTTCATCTACTTCTGTTGGTGTCAAAACAGCTGTTGGTTCATCCATGATTAATGTTGTCGCGCCTTTATACAAGGCTTTAATAATTTCAACTTTCTGTTGATCTCCAACACAGAGATTTTGTACTTTCTCATCTAATGGAATTATTAAACCTGTGTTTTTTGAAGAGCCTCTATTTCCTTTCTTGCAACTTTAAAATCTAGAAAAGGCTCTCTTTTAAGTTTTGTCCCTAAAATAATATTTTCAATAACTGTAAATTTGGGAATTAGCATAAAATGTTGATGAACCATGCCAATTCCAAGTTCTATAGCCTCTTGAGGAGAATTAATTTCAATAGATTGCCCATCCATTAAAATCTCTTCTTCATCCTTTTTTAAAAGACCATAAAGAATATTCATCAGAGTGCTTTTACCAGCACCATTTTCTCCCAATAGAGCGTGGATTTCTCCTTTTGCAAAACCAATAATTGTTATATGATTACAGGCAGTTACACTAGGAAACCGCTTTACAATATTCTGCATTTGTATAAAGTCGCCCATATTATAGTCCTCCTTTGTTACTACTCCTTCATAAAACCAAATCTATGAAGAAAAATGAACATACTCAATAATTTATTTATAATAGGTTCGCCTTCATTTTTATAACCTAGCTTTTCAGCTACTTCATCAATGCGTATTGACTCCTTTTCAAAATCATCAGCACTTGCATTAGACATCATACCGTAAATTTCAAGCGTAAGAACTGCCTCCTCTAGCCCTACTTTCATTACAACGCAGGCTCCTGAATAATTGTCAACGGACTTTAATGCGCCTAATATTTCTTCACAGTTTTCACCAATGCCAATCAGATATGAAACAGGTGCAGGAAATGATGTAGCAATAGCACCTTCATCAATATGAATTCCAATCATATAACCATTAACAATATGGCGTTTCTTATTATGCTTATAACGTTGCACAATAGAAATACGGTTAAGTGACTTTCCTTCATATTCCTCTAAAATGACACCATCTTTTATAGGTAATCAGATTTCTTGATAAAATTTCAAGTGACCTCTGCCAAAAATATCAAATAAGTAAACTTTCACCTTAGTGCCATCTGCTGATATTTCTAAAATATTATCTGAGAGGTCCTCAGCCTTCAAGTCATCTAAACCCATTACACTTTTTTCCACCATATTAGAATAGTCTATCTGAACCTGCCTAAGAATTTTCCGGTTTTTAACCACTAATTCTCCCTTTTGAAAGACGTACTTTGGTTTAATTTTACTGAGACTATCTGTCAAAACAATATCAACATAGTGACCTGGTGCAATTACACCCAATTTATCTTCCGTTCTAAAATGTCTTGCTGTATAGTACGTAGATATTTTAATTGCCTTAATAGGTGCAATTCCCATAGTAACTGCTTTTGTAATAAAAAAGTCCATATGCCCCTTTGTTTTCATATGATTAAAAGATAAATTATCTGAGCAAAACATAAAATTATCCAACGGATATTTTTTATTTACAATTGCAGTTAAAAGATTTTAAACTTTACCTACTCCAAATTTAATTTGAGTAGCAAAACCATAACGTAAACTTTTAGCTATATCATCACTGTTCCAAACATCATGATTATTATTAGCACCAATAGCTGGTATTATGTTTAAATCATTGTCAGACAATGTAGTCAAACCCCAGTGTCCATTGACAAGACCTCCAGCTACTTTAGCGCAAGCCATAGCTTCCATGCTTTCGGCATTTTCAGAACTATACGTAAAGTGGTCAAACTCTCCAAGGCCTATAACAGGTTCTTCATTCAGCAGTGCCTTTGTAGTCTCTAACTCAACTTTCTTGGCTGGAGCAAAAGCAAAAATTCGATAGGGAAGATTCTGGTAATTTTTAAAAAGTCCTTTTGCAGCTTCAACGCCTTTATCTTTAGCTGAGCCAATAAAATCTAGAAATTCCACAAAACATGTAGTTGTTCCGCAAGGAACCATAACCTCACCTAAGGCAACGGGATTAACTAACTGAGATTCAAAATGAAAATGCGCATCAATTAAACCAGGAATGGCATAAAGATTTTCACCATCAAATTAATCTTTTACTTTAACAATTGCCTTATCAGGGTTAATGGCTACAATTTCGCCATCATTAATTAAAATTGAACCTTCATAAACAGTTTCACCTAAAATATCTAAAATTCTTAGATTATTAATTAATAAGTCTGCTTCTTTTCTACCTCGAATAACCTTAAATTGATTCTTGATTTTTTCCAATTGTTTATCTTCCGGACTTGTCATAACATCCTCCTTTTTCATAAAAACATTTTCGTTTAAATTACTACTGATACCCTCAATAGAAGGTCTGTTAGTTTTTAACGAGTTTGACAGTTCAGATTCTCGGCTTTATTTGATTATAAAATTGTTTAGAATTACTGTAGATTTTTACGAGTTTTACAGAAAAGATTTTCGTTATTTAGATTTGGATTTTGAATTGAAGGAATTAAGAAAGTATCCCTGTATTTAACTGCATTAAAACATATTACTTTATGATTGTCAACACAATTTCTGAAACTTTGTTTCTTTTAATTATTTTTAAGGAAACAAATGCCAACTTAACTGCCAAAACATCTACACTATGCTATAATAAAGCAAATTAACAATAATATTAATGAAGGAGCAACTATGGATAAATTAGAAAAAAGAGGTTATTTAGACAAAGATTATCTCCCTCATTCCTTATCGACAACTGCGTTACTAAAGTCATTAGAATCAGCAAAACCTCAAGCACGAACAGCTGCAGCTTATTTGCTAAGTGAAAGACAAGATATTGATGAAGCTTCGTTAGCAAAACCCTTACTTAAAACCTTGCAATTTGAAAAAGCCCTTTATACGAAAATCGAGCTTTGCAGAACTCTAGAAAAAGGCTCCTCAGCAACCATAAATGAAATATTACCTTATTTAGGCATCATAGGAAACAATCAACATCACAGCCTTCCAGCAAGAGTATCAAAAAAGCAAAGTTATCCCTTGCCTCGAGATATTATTGCTAGAACAATAGGACATATGAAACCAGAAAATATTTCAACACTATTTAAAGGCTTAAAAAACCTGCCACTTGAACAAACACGTGAACTAATTGATGCTATTGGCTTTCTCTGTTTTTATAACCAAATAATTAATGAAGAAAATTGTGTTAAGTAATTAATTAATCACTACTATATCCATATTAATGATGCCATAACACGTTGGAAAATTACCCTTGCTCTATCTAGTTTTTACACTGCCACAGCAAAAACAACTAGAAATAATTATTGAGACTGATAATGAACCTCTCATTATTAATGAGGCAAGACGTTCCATAACCATACAGAATACACGAAGAGAAAAAGAGTAACTCGATGGGTTACTCTTTTATATAGACTACAACCTTTGTTAATAGCTCAGACGAGGACACTTCCAGTGCTGAATTCAAATAATACTCATACGTAATATCAGCTGAAGTTAATCCTTTTTTAGCCATGCATTCAGCTATTTTATTATAAGTATTCATCAGCTTTCCATAAGGCCCCTTATGAATAGCTACAACAGCTTTTCCTTCAATTATTCCCCCATTTTAATCAGCTTATCTTCTACTATATCGTAAGATATTAACCACCCTAGATGCACATTTAAAGCATTTTTATCAAAGCCAAAATAGGCAGCAAAAGGTCCGCCAATAGGTTTAATATCTTGCTCTTGGAGATAATTAGAAATTTCTATAAATGTTTTGTCCAAAAGCTTAGGTAATGCTTTCATTGTAGTAATAGTCTTAATATAAGCGGTTCTCTTAGGAATTTGTTCCTCTAATTTGATATCCGCAAATAACCCCCCCTCATATTTATTCACTATCTTTAACTTGATAGCGTAATGCTGTTCTTAATTTTTCTGGAGCTATTCTTCTAGAATCTGAAAGATAAATTTCCTTATGAACATTATTCACTCTCTCAAGACCATTAGCTTCACAATAACTATCCATAATATCAAAGGTTTCATATTCTTTATTATATGGCCCAATATGCATCATTTGAACACAATGTCCTTCCGTAATTGTTTCAATTTTTAAGCGTTTAATCATTTCTGAATCAACCTTTTTAGTAATCATTTTAAGAATTTTTTGAAACAACTCAGCACTGAGGAAATCAGGCTGTCTAATCATCATTCTATAAACAAACTTATCTTTATTCAGTCCTTCTCTTATATTGCCACCATCCTCAGAATGCCAAAATCCTTCTAAAGGAAATATACTATAATCAAAGTATCCCTCTGGAACAATACCTTTTTTAGGTAGCATTTTCAAAGTATAAGAAAAAGCATGCAATGTTCCTATTACATCTGTGTAAGCAGGATTGCTGGGACTCCCTTGACCATCAATAACTGCGTATTTCATCTCATCTAAATGAATTTCCTCTGGTTTTTCTTTGGTAAATAAATAGCTTTATCATTTTTCTTCCATTCATATTTCATAACTTTACCTCCTCAAATTCCTCTATATTACTATAGTAAAGTATACCGCACTGTTAGAGTCAATGTAATTTTAAAGTTATAATAGATTTATAAAAAAGGCAATTATAATTTCTCATTACAATAAAATAAAAAACAGTCTCTAAGCGAATACTTTTAGGTTGTTTTATAATTTATTGCTTCAAATACTCTTCTAATATTAACTGATTTTTTGTTATTTAAGTTGCATCATCCACACCCACATATCTAAAATGCCAAGGCTCAAAAATCACACCTGTAATATCTTCTTTGCCTTTAGGATAGCGCAATATAAAACCATATTTATAGCTATTATCTTTTAACCATTTAGCTGCATCAGTATCTGCAAGACCATCATCTAAAACCTGATAACTTGGTGTCACAATATCCAGTGCCAATCCCATATTATGTTCACTGGTGCCAGGGTAAGCCACCGCTTTCTTGGCTTCCTAAATAGCTTCTTCTTTCGAAAGTCCTTCTTCTTTATGGCCACTTACTTGATCATTAAATAACGCAGTCTGTTTTTCAATAGATCGGCAAGCTGAACAAATAAGTAATGATACACCATCTTTTATTCCATCGTTTAGCATTTTATCTAATTCAGAAACAATCCGTTCATCTACTAAATAGCCACTGCTATGAGTTGCAAGTGTCGGTGCATAATTATTTGGTAAGGGATTATCCTGATTAACCAGCATTAAATTCCACTCAGATTTTCTAGTGACTTGAGCCTCCTGCTGAAGAGCTTAAGTAAATTCTTGCTTTTCAGCAGAATTGCCTTTAACTAAATTAAATACTAAAAACCCAATGCCTGCGATTAATACGATAAGCAATATAATAAAAAAGGGTTTTTACTCTTCCTTCTTTTACTAGTTACATATATAGCCATAATAGTCTTCCTTTCATTTAAAATAAACGTCTAAAGTCTTTTTCAATGCCTCATTAAAAAAGTGCAGATTATGTTCACCAGCCCACTCTTCATAAGTAAAATCAAAGTCAAACTTCTCTATCTGGTCTTTAAAGCGACTATTATCTTTATAGTATACAACATCCTCTGTTCCACAGCTCATATATATTCTAGGCTTACACTTAGCTTCATTTATCTTCTTTGCTAGCTCTAAAATTTCATATTCAGGTTTCCATTCTAATCGCGGCCCAAAAATACTTTTAAAGTCATTATTGATTTGTTCTCCAAACCCCTCAATAACCTGACTTTCGTTTTCTCTCTGAAATATCAATCCCTCTTTTAAAAATAATCCAGCTGCAGAAATAGCACCACAAAAACCATAATTTTCCGGTTTTGTCAGAGCTATTTTCAAGGCCCCATACGCTCCCCATAGAAGCGCCAATAATCCCTGTATCTTCTCTTTTTGAAGATATATTAAATACCTGTGTTTACAGACTTCAGGTAACTCATCAGCCACATAAGAAAAGAATTTTTGTCCATAAACCATATCGGTATAAAAACTTCTACTTACGGCAGGCATAACAAATATAGACTGGTAATCTAAAGCATATAGTGGTAATAATGTATAATCTGCCCAATTATTGTGATTGCCTTTTAAACCATGTAGCAGATATGTAATTTGATAAGGTTTATCTCGATGGAGTCCGTCTGGAATAAAAACTGCAATACTCGTATCCATTTCTAAGAACTCAGAAAAAATTGCCTTTTAAAATCATCTTCATTCTCTCCTTTACACGTTGCACATAAAAATATAGAGCTGGAATACACCAGCTCTATAAATTAGCTTTTTAATTGCTCAATAATAAATGCCTCAATTGACAAACCATCAATTTTTGGCGTTGCATCATCTCCATAAGGGTTTACTTGTAACTTAAAAAAATTAATATACAATTGCCATTTTTCCTTATAAATTGTTTCGAAAATACCAGGAATAAAAATAATCTCTAAATTCTCTTTTACATAAGGTAAAAATTGATCAGGATTAAGTTGCTTAATTGGCGCCAACATCATGTTAGTCAATGAAAGGTCTTCTAACATCCACATGTTATTATTCCAAAATCGACCTTCATCCTTTGTTTTTTAGAAAGAATTTCTCTGTTTGTAATGGCACTCAATACCTTGCGAATAGATTCCTCATTAAAGAACTCTGAAAAAAGCACCTTCATTTCTTTTCGGGCGCCAATTTCAGTCAAATATGTATCACTGACTTTTTCTTTCTATGACGTGCTTTGCCATAAAAATAGCATCATCTCTAAAACTTCAGCATTAATTTTAATGTTCATGATTTTCTCCTTACTTTTCTCTTACAAAAAAAACATCATACCAAACTAAGAAAATATATATTGTCCAAATTTTTCTGCTGTAATCTTCTTTGCCATTATAGTGATCATCTAAAAGCTGGCTAAGTTTTTCTTCCTTAAATAAAGTTTTTGCAATAGGGCTATTAAATGCTTCCTTTACTTTATTATAGTAAGTATCCTGAGTTAACCAAACTCGAGTCGGAACGGGAAAGCCAAGTTTTTTTTTATCAGCAACTACTTTAGGCAGAGAACGTCTCGCCGCCAAACGTAAAGCATATTTGGTATTTTTAGAATTAACTTTATATTGTAATGGCAAAGTTCTAGCAACTTTATAAATCTCTTTATCGAGAAAAGGTACTCTAACCTCTAGAGAATGAGCCATGCTCATCTTATCCGCTTTTAAAAGAATATCTCCAATTAACCAGGTATTAATATCAACAAATTGCATTTTAGTTGTATAATTATAGTTTTTGGCAAAATCATAAAAAGGCTTGGTTACTTCTTTTGTCGATGGTGCATTGGTTTTAACTTTTAAAATATTTTTTCGATCTTCATTTGAGAAAATATTAGCATTTCCAATAAAACGATCTTCAACTTCCATACTCCCTCTAATTAAAAATGAACGGCCTTTCATTTTAGGCAATCTCCGAGCAAGCTTGCCAAATCCAGATCTCAAGCTTTTAGGAAGCTTTTGGTAGGCACTTAAACTAATAGGCTCCTTATAAATTGTGTAACCGCCAAAAAGTTCATCAGCTCCTTCTCCAGAAAGAGCAACTTTAACATCTTCACTAGCAATTTGACTCACAAAATAGAGCGCAATTGCTGAAGGGTCTGCCAAAGGTTCATCCATATGATACTGAACTTTAGGCAATACATTCCAGTATTCTTCATCAGAAATCAACTTATTCTTATTCCGAATACCCACTTGCGCTGATAATTCCTTTGCATATTCAATTTCGCTATAGTTATCATAGTTAAAACCAACTGTAAATGTTTTGTCCCCTTTAAAAGTAGCTGCAATATAACTTGAATCTATACCACTAGATAAAAATGAACCTACTTCTACATCACTTACTTTATGGGCTTCAACTGAACCTTTAAAAGTCTCTTCAATTGTATCTACAAAAGACCCTAATGACTCCCCTAGATTTTCGTCAAAGGAAGGTTGAAAATAACGCTTTACCTCAAGATTTCCATTTTCATAATAACCATAATGACCTGGCGTTAATTTATAAATACCCTTAAAAAAAGTTTCAGGTAAACTTGAGTATTGAAAACTCAAATAACTCTCAAGAGCATCTAGATTAAGCTCTTTTTCAAAATCAGGATGATCTAGGAAACTCTTAATTTCTGAGCCAAAAAAGAATGTATCTTTAATTTTTCCATAGTATAATGGTTTAATACCAAAATAATCCCTAACCATAAACAAAGTCTTTTTTTCTGTATCCCAAATTGAAAAAGAAAACATGCCCCTTAATTGACTAATCATTTCTTTTCCATATTCTTCATACATATGTACTACAACTTCAGAATCAGCGTGGGTGTAAAAAACATGTCCCTTTTTAAGCAATTCTTCTTTTAGCACTTGATAATTGTATATTTCGCCATTAAAAACAAGTATTAATTTTTTATCCTCATTATAAATAGGTTGCATCCCATCTTCTAAGCCAATAATACTTAAACGACGAAAGCCCATAGCAATTGAGCTATCTGCATAAGCACCTTTACTGTCAGGTCCTCTATGTATAATTCTATCCATCATTTTTTTTATAATGGGTTCTTTATGTTCAATTGTATCATTAATAAATCCAACGTAACCGCACAAAATGCATTTCCTCCTTTTTTCAACCAATTTTATTATATCAAAACAACAGAGTAAATACACATAAAATCACTATAAATATGGTTTTTCTTTCAACTTTTATGCTATAATTTAATATATGAAAAAAAGTTACTGGAGGGACTAAAAGTGAGAAAAAAACACATTATCGCCTTAGCAACACCTGGCTTACAGGAAACAAAAGAAACTGGTGGTTGTGGCAACTGTCAATCAGCATGCCAATCTGCTTGTAAAACTTCTTGTACTGTTGCAAACCAACTATGTATTCATGAATAAGAATAACCAAAAAGGTCCTTATTAAAGGACCTTTTTCCATGGAGGCACTCGTGATTAATAAAGATATAAAAATAATTGAATTTGAAAAAAATAAACAATACATTATACTCGACGTAAACAGTGGTAGCATTCACTTATTTGATGCTGTTGCTAAAAATGCTCTAGAAAAATATATTGGGGGCAAAGCCTCTTCTATTATAGAAGATGATGAAAAAGAAGCCCTTTCAACCATTTTAGAATTGGAGAAAAAAGGGCTTCTTTTTACTACAGACACTAAAAAACTACCAAAAAAAGTTAATCAAAGCTTAAAATCTATTTGTCTAAATGTTGCTCATACTTGCAATCTAGCCTGTCCTTACTGTTTTGCAGCTGGTGGTAATTATAAAGGAAATGAAGGTCTCATGTCTGCTGACATTGGCAAAAAAGCTATTGACTACCTATTAGAAAACAGTTCAAATAGACCAATTGTGGAAGTTGATTTTTTTGGCGGAGAACCCTTACTCAACTTTTCCTTAATTAAATACCTTATGCCCTATGGCAATAAAAAAGCAAAAGAATTAGGTAAAACTATTAAATGGTCTATGACAACTAATGGTGTTCTCTTAAATAATCAAATTCAAGATTTCCTAATTGAAAATAATGTGGGTACTGTTTTAAGTATTGATGGTCGTAAAGAAGTTCATAATAGACATCGCTATTTTAAAAATAAAAAGGGCAGTTATGATATTGTGCTTAAAAACTATCTTTCTTTTAAGAATAAAACAGAAGACTATGTTGTTAGAGGAACTTATACAGGCTATAATAAGGATTTTTACAATGATGTTAAAACCCTTAAAGAATTAGGCTTCAAACATATTTCAATGGAACCTGTTATTACTGATGGTGAAACACCATGGGATTTAAAAGAAAGTGACTTGTCCCTTTTAGAAGATAGTTATGAAAGACTTAAAACACTATTCCTAGAATGGTATAATAAAGAAAACCCAGTTGATTTCTTCCATTTTAACATTGACTTAAAGGGAGGCCCTTGCCTCTACAAAAGAATAACAGCTTGCGGTGCTGGCTTTGAATATATTGCTATTACACCAGAAGGTGATATTTTTCCTTGTCATCAACTCATAAAAGATAACAAATATAAAATGGGAAGTCTTGTAGATAATACCTTTAATCAAAACATTAAAGATACTTTTCAAAAAAGTACTATTTATAGTAAAGAATCCTGCTCCTCATGTTGGGCTAGATTCTACTGTAGTGGTGGTTGCCATGCTAATAACTTCCACTTTTCAAATAATCTTCAAATACCCTACCAATTAGGATGTGATTTAGAAAAAATTCGTTTGGAAAAAGCCTTATGGGCTCAAGTTTATATGCTACTTAATCCAAAGGAGAAAATAAAAGGTAATGACAAAATTACCCAAGAAAAAATAAAAGAATATGTAAAGGAGCAAACACATGCGTGATTTAATTATTGTTGGTGCTGGGCCATCAGGTTTAACAGCAGCCCTCTATGCCCTTAGAAGTGGAAATAAAGTTACACTAATAGAACAAGGCGCTCCAGGTGGACAACTGTTAAAAACTGAAAAAATTGACAACTACCCTGGTTTCGCAAATGGCATATTGGGTATGGAATTGGCTACCAATATGTTTCAACAAATCAGTAGCTATAGCAACTTAGAACTAGAAACACAAACCGTTATTTCCATAAAAAAAGAAACTGATAAAGTGGTAGTTGCAACAGGCAATGGCAACGCTATTGAAGGCCACTCCTTAGTATTAGCCATGGGCGGGAATCCTAGACTTCTCGATATTCCAGGAGAAGTAGAATATACAGGAAAAGGCGTTTCATATTGCGCAATTTGCGATGGTTTCTTTTTTAAAGATAAAATAACAACAGTAATTGGTGGTGGTGATACTGCTTTTGAAGATGCCCTCTATCTGGCTAAAATTTCAAAAGAAGTTCACTTAATTCACAGACGAGATACATTTAGAGCTTCTAAAATATTAACTGAACAACTTAAAAATCATAACAATATTCAACTTCATTTAAACTATACGCCAAAAGCAATACTAGGTGATACAAAAGTAGAAAAAATTGAAATTGAAAGCACATCCGGAGAAAGTAACAAAACAATAGAAACCAACGGTGTTTTTGTCGCAATTGGTCAAAAAATGAATACTGATTTTTTAAATAATCAAATTCCTTTAAATAAAGATGGCAGAATAATTGTTAATCACAAGATGGCTACAGAAATCCAAGGCATATTCGCTTGTGGTGATATTATTGCAAAGTCTCTATATCAAGTATCAACAGCTGTAGGAGATGGCGCTGTCGCAGGACAAGAAGCCGTCTATTATATAGAAAACAAATAAAATACAAGGAAGTTTTTAAATGAAAAATGCACTAAAGTTGCTTTTAGCAGGTATTATTGGTGGTTTGATTTCATTGCTTGCCTACCAAGGTATCTTAACAATAATGAATCAAGAAACATCTACACAAAACAAAAATACAGAAACAGTTCATGAGGTAAAAGTAGGAGAGAATGTTTCTATTCCAGATGTAGTTGCAAACACATCCTCTACTGTTGTACAAATTGTTAATACCAGTCAATCAGGTGGCAATTTAAGTTCAGCTTCAATTGGTTCCGGCGTTATTATCGACAACACAAATGGTTATGTAGTTACAAACTATCATGTTATTGAAGGCAATGGGGATTTAGTCGTCAATTTATCTGATGGTAGAACCACAAAGGCAACAAGGTTAGGTGGCGACCCTGACTCAGATATTGCCGTTATTCAACTAGAAGACAAAAGCAATTTGAAAGCAATAAAACTTGGAGATTCCCCGAAACTTAAAGTTGGACAAACTGCCATTGCAATTGGTTCTCCGTTAGGCATAGAGCTCGCCAATACCGTTACAGTTGGTGTTGTTAGTGCTTTAGATAGAGAAATCTCTGTTGATACAAGTAATGGAAAAACTATTTTAACTGTATTACAAACTGATGCAGCTATTAATCCAGGTAATAGTGGTGGTGCCCTTATAAATTCCTCTGGTGAATTAATTGCCATCAACAGCGTTAAAATTGCTGCCTCTGGCGTTGAAGGCATAGGCTTCGCAATTCCTGTCAATACTGTAAAAGTTATTGCTGACGAAATCATTAAAACAGGCAATGTTTCTCGTCCTCAACTAGGCATTGCGCAAATGGTGGAAATCGGCGACGCAATGGCAAAATACTATAATACTTCAAAAGGTATCCTTGTTGGAGAAGTACTAAATAATTCAGCAGCTGCTAAAGCTGGTATTCAAAAAGGAGATATTATTACTAAAATAGGTGATAAAGAAATTACTACTTTTGAGCAGCTAAAACAAGCAATTTATTCTCATAAAAGTGGCGATAAAGTTAAAATTACACTCTATAGAAATGGTCAAACTACTGAAGTAGAAGTAACACTTAGTTAATAATTAAAAAGGTATCGCATTATCAAATTGAAGTAGTTAATAGTTAGTAAACACAAAAAGTCAAATTAAACCACCTGTTCAATTCTAAATTGAACAGGTGGTTTTCCATTTAGTTTTCGAATAGGTCGTAAGTAATTAAAATAGTTAATGACGTCAGCAACTGTTTCCTCTAGCTTATCTTTCTCCCACTATCTAAATTGAAATCTAAGCACATCTTTAAAGCGTCCAAAAAACTTTCAATAAGAGCATTATCTCTAGGTGTTCCAGCTCTTGACATACTTTGAATGACATTGTATTCTCTAAGTAAAGCACAATAGCCTAATGAAGTGTACTGAATTCCTTAATCGCTATGGAAAAGAATGGGATTTTTAGTACGCTTCTTTGTTTTTTCTAAAAGCCTTTTGGCGATTTCTTCCGAAATCTTTTTTACTGACTCTCCTGATAAGTACCGTTTAACTAACAACAGTTTTTCTTCTTTACTATGAAATGTATAAGCTTTTCTCGCACTTTCTCACTCCTTTTTCTAGTATACATTAAAAGTAAAAGCTGGTAGACACAATCTTTTTGTGTCTACCAGCTTTATATAACTTCAATTATCAAATGCTATACCTTTTTAATTATTAATATATTTACTTATATTAATTACAAATCTGTTTTCTCTAAAATATGAATAATCTTCTCGTCTTGAAGCAATAGTTTTTTAGAAACTTCAAGAAATTCATTTATTGCTCTTACTTGTTTATTTTGAATAATCATTTTTTCCTTAAGGGCTTTAATATAGGCAGGCATATTAATACCTTCAGCATCTTCTAACATAGACATTTCTTTAGCAACATCTACTTCCGGAACCCCTTCTTCAACAATAGCCTCAATTGGTGATAAAGGGGCATCTTCATCAACAGTCTCACCGAAGAAATCTTCTTCTCTATCTAAAGAAGTGTGAGTAAAAAACTCTTCTTCTAGGGAAACTGCTGGTACTTCCTTAACATCTTCTTCTTTCTTAGCTTCCACAACTGGTTCTGCCTCTACCACTGCCTCTGGAATAGTACTTTCTTCTTTTTCAGATGCTACAACTTTTTCTAAAAGATTTTCTCTCTTCTTATCCATTGCAGCAAATGGCTCTTCAGTAACAATATTTTTATTAGCTACAACCTCTTTATTATCAATAGGTTTATTATTATTTTCATCTTTTTCAACATGTTTTAATAATAATTCAATACCTTCATCATTAATTTGTAAAACTCCTTCTAAAGCTTTAATATATTGTCTTAATTCAGGTTCTTGTGTAATCAAAGCGTAAATAGAAAACTTGGATATATTATATTTATCTTCTATATCTTCTATTTTATACCACATATTATTTCCTCCTTAAATGATTAATCCTCTTTACATTATATAACATCATCTGTACAATTAAAAGGTTTTTTCTATTTTATTGAGATGTGTTTTCAGTTGTGTTAAAGTATTACATAAGAGAAAATAAGGCAATTTGAAAGGGACAATATGAAACAAAAGAAGAAAATAATAACCGCCTTAATTACAGTAATCCTAATAAGCGTTATTTTTATAGCTGAACAACCGAGCTTTTCAATAAATCAACTATGGCCAAATGGAAAAGAAATTGTAACATTGATTCGACCAGTTGATAGTGATACTGCCAACTTTAATGCTGCTATCTATGGCAATATTAAAGTTCGTTTTTCAGGTATTGACACACCAGAGACAAAACACCCTACAAAAGGTATTGAGCCCTATGGTAAAGAAGCTAGCGATTTTACACAATCCAAATTAGAAATTGCTCAGGTAATTGAAATAGAATGGGATAAAACCCAAGGTACAACCCATAATAGACCTGTTGGTGTTATTTTTGTTGACGGTATTAATCTAAATCTATTATTAGTTGAGGAAGGTTACGCTAATCTAAAATATTTAAAAGATACTATGCCTTATGCCAAAGAATACAGACTAGCCGAGAAAAAAGCCAAAGAAAAAAATAGGTATTTGGCAATAAAAAAGGCACTTGAAAAACTGAATAAAATTGATTTCAGTTACACACTGGTGAAAATTGGTTTAATAATCTCCTTTATGTAACAAAGCAAGTTGTTACATAAAGGTTCCTCTAAATTACGTCCTTTCAGATGCCTCTTATTTTTATTAAAGGACTTTATGATTATCACGCCTCATCTCGATTGGTTTACGATTACTATAAAACCATAAAAACTGAAAATTTTTTGCTGGTTTGAAAAAGCTGCTCACTTTCCTCAATGGTGTGTTCCTTAAAAGCTTTTATCTGTACTAAAAAACCTACTGTAAAATAAATAACCAAGTACATATAAAGCACTTGGTTATTTATTCCACCGGAAAATCCAATAATTAATTCAGGTTAATAATAAAAACACAATTAATGATAATAAAAACTATGGCAAAAACAATACAGAATAACCATATTTTTTGCTTGCTTTTAATTAGAAATAAGATACCTGTAATAAGCAATACAATACAAAAGAGCAACCCTATTATAGTTGGGACTAAAGCATAAGGCGAATTCAAATAGGATTGGTAAAATCCAGCTAGAAAACCAACCATTCGATTATAGGCATCTGCTATTAGTTCAAAAATATTATGTAGTATTCTAACCATTCTTTATATCCCCCCAATTCTCTATAGTTAAATAATACGATTTTTTATAATAATTGTCAAAAAATAAAACCATGACCTTAATAAATAAGGTCATGGTTACTTTTAAAATATCTTATTGATTGCCTTTATCTCTAATTTCATCAGCAATTAAAGTTTCAATAACATCTACATCAAAAGCGCCTTGATCTCCTTGACCGTACTTTCTTGCAGCTACTTTGTTTTCACTCATTTCTTTATCACCAATTACAAATAAATAAGGTATTTTTTTCATTTGACCTTCTCTAATTTTATAACCTAATTTCTCATTACGATCATCAACAGAACAACGGATACCTGATCTTCTAAGCTTTTCAGCTACAGAATAAGCAAAGTTATAATGAGGTTCTGCAATGGGTACTAATTTTACTTGAATTGGCGCTAACCAAGTTGGAAAAGCTCCTGCATAATGTTCGATTAAAATACCAATGAAGCGCTCAATAGAACCAAAAATAGCTCTATGAATCATAGCTGGTCTATGTTTGCTACCATCCTCACCAATATAATGGATATCAAATTTTTCAGGCATTTGGAAGTCTAATTGAATAGTGCCACACTGCCAAGTTCTGCCAATAGAATCTTTTAAATGAAAATCAATTTTCGGACCATAAAATGCGCCGTCTCCTTCATTTAACTCATAAGGCATTTCTAAATCTTCTAATGCATCTTTCAAAGCATCTGTTGCTTGATTCCATAACTCTACTGAACCCATGGCTTTTTCAGGACGGGTAGATAACTCAACACTATATTCAAAATTAAAGGTACGGTAAACTTCATCTACCATTTCAATTACCTTTTTAATCTCTTCTTTAATTTGACTATATAACATAAAAATATGAGCATCATCTTGAGTAAATGCCCGTACACGCATTAGTCCATGAAGAACGCCTGATTTCTCATGGCGATGAACTAAGCCCATTTCAGCATAGCGAATAGGCAACTCTCTATAACTGTGTTGACCATGCTTGTAAACAAGCATGCATCCTGGACAGTTCATTGGTTTTATGGCAAATGGTACATCATCAATTTCTGTAAAATACATATTTTCATGATAGTGATCCCAATGTCCAGATTGTTCCCATAGCTTTCTATTTAAAATAATAGGTGTATTAATTTCATCATACCCCCATTTTCCATAAAGACCTTTCATGTAGTTTTCCAATTCATTTCTCAGAATCATACCTTTAGGTAAGAAAATTGGAAAGCCTGGTCCCTCTTCTTCAATTGTAAATAAATCAAGTTCTGCACCGAGTTTTCTATGATCTCTTTTTTTAGCTTCTTCAAGTAATATTAAGTAAGCAGACAATTCTTTTTTATTAGCAAAAGAAGTACCATAAATTCTTTGAAGCATTTTATTTTTTTCATTTCCTCTCCAATATGCTCCTGCTAAACTCATTAACTTAAATGACTTAAGATACCCTGTTGAAGGCATTTGTGGTCCACGACATAAATCCATAAAACCACCTTGTTCATAAGCGCTAATAACTTCTCCTTCAGGCAAATCATTAATAAGCTCCACTTTATAAATTTCACCTTCAGAAGCAAAATATTCAAGCGCTTCTTCTCTTGATAATTCTCTTCTCACAAAAGGACTGTTTCTTTTAACAATTTCACTAATTTTCTTTTCAATTTTCTCAAGATCCTCTGGCGTAAAAATATGAGAAGTATCAAAATCATAATAGAAGCCATTTTCAATTACTGGACCAATTCCAAATTTTGCATCTGGAAATAATTCTCCAACTGCTTCTGCCATAATATGCGCACTACTGTGTCTATAGGTATCCAATCCCTCTTTTGAGTCTAAAGTAAATAACTCTACCTTGTCTCCTTCATTTACAACGGTAAACATATCTACCAATACATCATTTACTTTGCCTACAATAGCTTCTTTTTTCAAACGCGGACTTATAGCACCGGCTACTTCAAATAAATTAGCGCCTTTTTCAACTTGAAAACCACTGCCATCTTTTAAAAATACTTTCATTTATTCATGCCTCCTAGTTTTCTACATAAAATATTTAATATAAAATAAAAAAAGCTATCCTCTCATAAGAGACGATAGCATCGTGGTTCCACTCTAATTTAAGAAATCATTATTACAACTTCTCCTCAGAAGCTTTTAACACAAGCATTACGTGTTCCCTTTTTTCTTCAGGTTCCTCTCCTAGGTGGTTTTCTTTTTAATGCCTTTAAGAATTTTCAGCACCATTCTCTCTGTAAAGGCTTTTAAAAATACTCATCCTAATCATCAATTTATACTATTAATTTACCCTACTATAATATCACACTTTAATAGAATATAGCAATAGACTTTCTCTTATCAGCCATTCTATCTTGTTAATATACAATAGATGTGAGACAAAATAAAATAAAAAATGAGGCGCAACACTTTTTGTTAGAATGTAGATACATAACAACATCAAACAAAAGAAAGGAGCGATTCACTTGTCTATTAACTAATCATTAAATATAAAATATATATCCCTAATTGTAAACATAGAATAAACTCTAGTTAAAATCTTCTAAAATACACTAATGGCAAAGTTGAACAAGCTCAATACAGTAATCACAATAGATTCTATCTCAATTATGAAAGTATTTGTTATATTTACTACCTCAATAGTATTTATTTATTGATTTTATTTTTTATTAACTCCTTTTAGTTTTTTGATTAATATAGCACTTCCTATACTTACGCCTAGAGACATTAAAGCTAATCCAAGAAATTGAAACCAATTTCTACCTGTTTTCGGTAACTGTAATCCTGTAACTTTTCCACTACTTTTGTCTTCAGACACTGTAGAATCTTTCACAAAATTAAATTGGAGTTGTCCATTTGTTAATACATGATTACTTTCCAGAGGAAATAAACCTGAACCAGTTGGCATTATTTGAATTCGCGCAAAAATTGCCTGCTTTAATTACTAAACCATTGTAAGTATAATCATCAATAGAGACTGAACCATTAGTGCTATCAACATAATCAGTTAAAATTAACTTTTGGTTTGCAAATAAAGGAACAATTTTCCCTGCTTGTTTAACTTCAACTAATGAATTTAATGCTATTGCGGATATATCAGAAATACTTTTAATAGTATATGGAGAAATTCCTTCTTTTAGCACAAGTTCTGCTTGTGCTTCATAGTTAAAAACAATATTAGATAGTCCAAGCGAATTTAATTTGTCTTGATAATTATTTGGTAATAAATTATCAGCTAATCCTAAGAAGGTTAAATTAGTCAATTGATTCGCAGCAAGATTAATATGGACTAAATTAGTTAAGTTTCCTATTACATCTGGAAAACTAATTAATTGATTAGAATCTAAATCCAATTCAGTTAATTTAGTTAAATTAGCTATTTCAGATGGAACAACACTTATTAAATTGTTACTAAGATTTAAATATTGCAAATCACTTAAAGTGCCTATTTTAGTTGGAATATTGGTTATATTGTTATTATGTAAATCCAAAATCTGCAATTTATTTAATTCTTCTATTCCAGTAATATCAGTAATCCCGCTGTTTGATGCAGTTATATTAGTGCAATTATTAACCATAACGCTAGTTAACTGAGCATTAACATCTCCCCCCCCACTTAACATATTAGCAACTATTTGTGCTAATTTTGCATCTGGGAAAATTTCATTAATTTTACCATATAATCTTTCCCGCTGAGCATATAATATCACATCGTTATTTGGCATTGGGGTTGTTCCAAGTTGCCAATTTATGCCACTGCCATCAGCTGCTGTATTCCAACCGGTAAAAAGGTATAGCCAAACCATGTTGAATCCGTTACGGTTGTTTCTACTCCTCCTGTATTCACTGTTTGATTTCCTGGAGCTGTTCCTGATCCTCCATTTAAATTAAAGCTTAAGGTATGGGGATTACCCTGCCACTGAACATATAATGTTACATTATTGCCTGGCATTGTAGTTGAATTTAATTGCCAATTTATTCCACTTCCATTAGCAGCAATATTTCAGCCTAAAAAGTATATACTGTCCATACTGGTACTGATAAGAAGTTGTTGTAAAGTCAAGTTCAATTGTTCCAGTAGTAATTGCATGATCACTATTATTAGGAAATAAGCCTGTGCCAGTAGCACGTATATTCCCTTTTACTGCCCCCTGCTTTTATCACAAAATTACCACTAAAATAGCTATCAATATTAACTGGATTATTACCATTATCAACACAATTGGTTATAATATAATTTTAACTTGAAGACAAAGATTTTCCTGATTGTAATGTCACTTTATTGCCAAAATTTAAATTATTATAATCCGTTTTAGATGCTATACTATTTGGCGTAAGACCAGTTTTTAATAACAATTGATCTTGTGTTTCATAATTTAAAGCGCCTCCAACTATTCCTAGTCCATTAAGTACAGTAGGGTAGTTGGTTGGCGGTAAACATTGTGAAACAGAAAAGCCATGCAAATTCGTCAGATTTTGTAAACTAGATGGCAAACTTGTTAGTTGATTTCCAGCTAAATTTAAAGTTGTTAATTTAGACAAGTTGCCTAAATTATCTGGTAAGCTTGCTAATTGATTATTATTTATAGACAATTCAGTTAAATTTGTAAGATTGTAAATTGTGGCTGGTATTTGTGTAAGTTTATTTGAATCTAACAATAACCTCGTTAAATTTGATAATTGACCAATATTATCCGGAATACTTGTTATCTGATTTCCAGCTGCAAAGTCTCCTAGCCATAAGGATTGTAATTTGGAAAGGTTTAATATGCTTGGAGGGAAAGTAGTTAATGCATTGTCATCTAAACTTAAAGATGCTAAATTTGTAAGATTACTTAGATCTGGTACACTTGTTAAATTATTACCCGTCACATATAATTCGGTTAAATTTGTAAGATTGCTAATATCACTAGGTAAAATCGTAATATTATTATAGTCTAAAGTTAATTACTTTAAATTTGTAAAATTAGTTATACAACTAGGTACAGTTGCTAATCGATTTAAATTTAGAGCAATCGTATTTAATTTTGTAAGGCTACTCATACTGCTAGGTAAATCTGTCAAACTGTTATTACTAAGATTAATATTTGTTAAATTAGTAAATATTCCTATTCCAGTAACATCTGTTAATACACAATCAGACAGTTCAAGAGAAGTAGCATTTAAAGTAGTTGCATCCATTACATCAGTTGGATGCTTACCAAAATAACCAGAAATCACTTGCGCTGTATGGGAATTAGGAAATTGAGAATTAAATGTAACAGCTGCTGTTACAGGCTTATTAATAGTAATAGTAGTAGTAATAGCAATAAATAGAATAGAAAAAAATAAACAAATAAGTTTTTTTAACATCAAAAATCCCCCGATTTATCAATTATTATACACATTGTCTCATATTAAATTAGGAATTGTCAATGTTTTTTATACTTTATTTTACATCAGGGGATTGTAAATTTTTTTAGTCACTATTAAAAATACAATAAGACATAAATTACTGAAAACTACTTTCATGGGTATAACTGACATTATATTTGTTGATGATTGCCAAAAAAGAGTACTGAAAAAATTATTATTCTGACTAAACCAAACGTCCAGTTTGACCTTATTTTACAATTAAAGACTTGTTTTTTGCAACATCTTACATCAAACCATTTAACTTATAAACGCTAAAAGGCTTTACGCATATTAATCATGTTTTCTTTTTTAACAGTTTATATCCTTCTATAAATCTCTGAATTACTGTAATAGCAACACCAATAGCAACACCAATGCAAATATATACGCAATAATAGTAATCCGGCTAGGAACAGCAAGCATTAGTGTAATAAAAATAAAACCTTCTGTTCTCTCAATAAGTCCAGGTTGATAATAAAAACTTTTCTCACCTTTTTGAGGTGTTAAAGCACCAACTGTTAAGAAAACGGTCATACTTAAAACAAACATACTGACTGTAATTAGTATAGGAAAAACTGATTCTTGATGAACATAAGCTACAGCAATCAAAACAAATAATTCAACAAGTCTATCACATGTAATATCAATTAATGTCCCCACTTTAGATGTTTTACCCATTAAACGACTCATAGTTCCATCTACAGCATCTAAATAACCTGATATCCACAATAATATAATAGCAATGATACTTAAACCTAAAAAACATAAACAAAGGCACTTGCTAAGCCTATACATAAACCAATAATAGTTATTAAATTAGGAGAAATGCCTTTTATAGAAAGAGGTTTAGCTACAATATTAATACAAAATTGAAATAAGCTACGTCCTTTACTATCTAACATACTAACAACTCTTTCCTTTCTTAATAAAACATTGCATTGAAAAATCAATACTTAAATATATGGTTTTGCCAATAGTATAAGGTAATAGATTGTAGCTGTAATATACTATATTTTCCCCAAAATCCTTAATGATATATTTATAGCCCCTATTACCACAATAGAGTATTTCTACAATTTCACCTGAAATACCTTCATTAGAAATAATAATATCTTTTTGATTAAGCATAATATGGCCAAATCCCTCCCTAATACTTCCACATGGAAAAACACCTTCAGTAAGGTAATAATTACCCTCTTTGATAATTACAGGAAAAATATTCTCTTTGCCTAAAAACTCAGCAACTGAAAGTGTTTTCGGCTGGGTAACTAAAATTGTAGTAATTTTAAATTCCTCCTGTACACATTTAACAAACTTCCCCATATCTTTCCTTAAATTAGTATCCAATTTAGAAAAAGCTTCATCTAACAATAAAACTGAAGGTTCAATAGCCAATGCTCTCCCTAATGCCACCCTTTGTTTTTGACCTCCTGAAAGCGTATAAGGATACTTAAATGCTTCTGATTGCAAACCCATTCTCCTCAAAATTAAGAAATCTGTTTTCCTTCTTATATCTGCAGATTTCATTTTAGCCATTCTTAAGCCAAAACTTATATTGTCTTGCACATTCATATGCGGAAAAAGCAAAAGATCTTGGTGAACCATAGGCGCCTTCCTTTTATTCATAAGGACTTTATTAACTTCTTGATTGTTAAAACAAATAAATCCAACATCAGGCTCTAAAAAACCAGTAATGCAATTTAGCAGAGTAGTTTTCCCACAGCCAGATGGTCCTAGTATTGATGTTAATTTTCCTTTAGGAAAAGAACAACTTATATTATATAAAACAGTCTTTTTATTAAAATGCTTTGAAATAGCATTAACTTTAATATCTACCATTATTACTTCTCTAAAATTCTTTCTTTTTTTGATATTTTTTAATAAGTTGCTTTCCAATGAGGAGGGAAATAATTAGTATCACTAAAAATAAAATGCTATATACACTCCCTATCGCTCGTTGGCCACTGGCAATATAAGGAAACATGTCCATAGTAAGGGTACGAATTTGGCCACCACCCAAAAACATAGTTACAAAATATTGACTAAATGAAAATATAAATACAAAGCCTCCAGCTATTATTAATGTAGGTAATAGATCAGGCAATGTAATATGAATAAAAACTTGCCACCTATTTGCACCTAGCTGAATTTCTTGGGATTCCCGTCCTAAACCAATTAACTGAAAACTATCCATAATAAACCAGACTGCGTAGGGAATAGCTAAAACAATATGAATTATTAAAAAAGCTAAAAAACTATTTACTATGCCTAAAGGTACAAAATTAATTTGTATTCCCATTGACACACTAACAATAGGTACGATTAAGGGCGTCATTAATAGCAACCTTAATAAATGTCTTCCTCTATTTACCACCCAATACTTCCTCTCTCCAAATTTTTCTACAAGCGGTACTACCTCACTAGAAAATTCAGGCAAACGCTTGCTTTCTAGTGTTTCAATAGAAATAGTTCCTTCATTATTCAATACAAACAACGCTTTCTCTTCAGTATTTAAAAAAGCTTCTTCAATAACTGTAATGTCGCCTTTCCCTAAAGGATTGGCTTTACTACTTTGCATTTCAGGACTTAATATAGTATTAATCACTAGTGCTGCCCCTGCTTTATTAATGCTATTAAAAGGAATCGCTAAATAATTCGTATTGCCTACTGTTCCTTTATCCATTACAAATGTTTCTGAAAAGTTTTCTTCCACTCACCTTTAGCTATTTTTTGAGTAGCTGTAAAAGGAGCATAATTCATAGTGAAATTTACTTCTCCATCCGCATACATATTATCTAATTGTGGTAAATTCGTTGGATAAGTTTTACCTTCCCTCCATAAATTTGGCGCAATTTCTTTTAAATAGTCCATTGCTGGTGCAATATCCTTTTTAACTTCTGATTCATCAGCTGGTAAATTTTTAATCGTTTCTAAATCACATGTATTATAAATAATAGTTCTCACAAAAGCACTTCCTGTAAAATCTGTAACTTCTGGATAAGTAAAAACCCCTTTATTTTTTTATATTCTTTAAGTTTTTCAGGTGAACTAGGCATATCACCTACTTTAGCACCATCTCCAATAAGAACAAGCTGTAAAAAAATTTCCCCCATTAATCCAAATAATATCCATAGTTCCATTATCATTATTGCCTTGTTTATCTGTAATTAATTTATTAAGTATTTTCATCAATATCCATAGGGACTCTGCTTAAGGTAATATTATACAATTCTTTTACAGTAGGTGATAATACATTATCAATCCAATCATTTGTTTCTTGACTACCACCCCATCCATAAAATGCAACTGTTGAATTAGAACCTTCATCTACAATTTGATTCCATGATAAATTATCAAGTGTTGATACACCTTTAGTATTAGAACAGCCCATCCCTATAAATGAAACCATTAACAATAACCCCAACACTATCATTACTATTTTTTCATTTTAACACACCTTTCTATTACCTTTAAATATAAGGGTTATTGCCTTAAAAATAAAATAAATTTCCTTTATAATAAAAAGATTAGAATAAAATACATAAAAATAACTATTTAGTAAAATTTTCATAAAAAAATTCATATCAGAACATATTAAAAGCTACATATAGCAAAAAATATTAATTCAGGGGTTGTATAATTAAGTATAGTATGCTATATTTTTTATGTAACATTTTTTCATATCACTTATCCTTTTAGAGCAAAAAGCCAGTCCATTACGGATTGGCTTTTTTGTTAATCTAAATTTATCAAACAAAAAAGACATATCTTTTCAAAATATGCCTTATATAGTAAAATTCCCCAACCTTATTATTTAGGGTATCATACTTTATCATATAATTTCAAATAAAGGTGGTTTGTGTAGTATCATTTTAATTACTACCAATTAATAATAACACAACTTTTTATTTTTGTAAATAACTTTTTATCCTACAATATTAGCTACTAAAAACAATACTACAAAGAATAAGTCAATCCACTTCACTAGTTTTAAAATTGTAATTAAACCATGACGTAGATTTTTTAATAGCTCTCTACTCTTAAAATAAGAAAACTCCCCAAGCCTATTCACTTAAGGAGTTTAATATTAAATTATAGTCTTCAATGATATGTTAGTATTACAATAATAGTAATATTAATTGTTCTTTTTGTAAATAACTTTATTTCTCAATCAGTACCCCTCTTAATCAAAGTACACTTTTATGAACTTATCTTTTTAATATTCGCCAATTATAAAAATAATTTTTAAGCATAAATATTCATTCTTTTGCCTCGAGCAAAACCAATAATTTGAACCCCTGAGGCTCGTCCCATTTCGACAGCTAACGTTGTGGGAGCCGTGTGAGAGATAACTAAAGGAATCCTAGCTTTAATTGCTTTAGCTAATAAATCTGAGGATATTCTCCCTGTTGAAAATAAAATTTTATCATCAAAAGAAATATCATGAGTTAATGCATAGCCAATATTTTTATCAACTGCATTATGACGACCAATGTCATCAAACCCACAAATAATACCATTAACATCTCCTAAAGCAACTCTATGAACACCACCAGTTTCTAGAAAAACTTGTCCTTCATCTTTAAAATCTTTCATTAGTTCTGAAATTCTTTCAGATTCTATAGGAATTCTATGAGTGATTTTTTCTTCTGTTACATAGTCTTCAATTAATGATGTATGTAAGCTTCCTTTACCACAACCTGATAAAATAGCTCTTTCACTAACTTCTTTTTTTGGCACAAAAGACTTTGTTAACTGAAAACAAAAAGTATGTCCCATATCAATAATGTCTCTGACGTCTTCCTTCTTTTTTATAACACCATCAAAAAAAAGAAAACCATAACCTAATTCAACTAGATTTTCTGGTGAACACATTAATGTAATATAATGATTTTTTTCTATGTATATATGAAAAGGAACTTCTTCTGCTACTTTATCCATTACAGTTTCTCTGCTACTTCCTCTTATTTTAATAACTTCTAGTTCCTTAATCATGTTTTTTCTCCTTTAAGGGACTTCATTATTTTTTTCCTACTTCTATCTATAGCATTGTAGACAGACTTAATTGGCAGATCTAGTTTTCTGGCCATTTTACTAAATTTTTCACCATTCATATACCCTAAAAATACAGTCCATTCTAAAAGGCTCAGCTCATTTTTAATTGTTTTTTCAATTAAGTTTGCTTGCTCTTTTCCTAGGATAATATCCTCTGGATTCATACTATTGTCTACACCTAACATCTCCTCAAAAGTCATTTCTGATTCATCAGATACTTTTTGACTAAAAGAAAGACTGGTATTTAATAGTTGATTTTTTTGACAATTGGCTGAACGAATTGCCGTAATAATCTGTCTTTTTATACATAGTGATGCAAAGTTTCTGAAAGAGGTTTTTTCTTTTTCCTTAAAGCTATGAATCCCCTTGTAAAGCCCTATGAGACCCTCTTGTAACAAATCATCACTGTCACCACCTATAATAAAATAGGAATAGGATTTACTGCGTACAAAATTTCTATATTTTTCTAAAAGGAAATGTTCTGCACCCCTATCGCCATCTTGAGCTAATAAAGCAATTTTTTCATCTGTAAAATCTTTAAATTGTTCCTTCATTAACTTTCTCCTCGCTACTTTCTTCTTCTAATAGCTTCTAATAAGCACCAAGTATCTTCAGAAACTACTGTATTTAATGTATTTCGGCAGTAATCATTATTTTCCCTTTTATTTTCCCTATCTGCTATTGATTTAAAACAGTATGCTAGCTCATTGCACGTTAAGCGACTAGCACCGTAGGAAAACACCATTTTTTGCAATAGATTATCATCTGTTACTACAGCTAAACTCTCTCTTTGCTCTTTAGGGGTTTGACTAATAATAAATTCAATTCTTTCATCAGCAGTTTCTCCTGTTTTTGTATACAAAACAAGTAATGAAGGTGACTCTTCAATAGCCTCGCCCTCATTACCTGCTAATAAATATGCATCAAAAACAATAATGCCTTTTTGATCTGAATAACCTAAATAATTTGCAACTTCTCTAACTAGTTTTGTTCTTGCAAAATCAACTGAATCATCTTCATTTTCCATTAAATACTTAGTTTCTTCCCATTGGTACAGCATATTATAACCATCTATTATCAGCGTTTTGTTCACAATCTTACTCCTGGGAATCTCGATAAACGCTATAGATTAAAATACCTGTAGCTACACTTACATTTAAAGAACCTACAGTTTTCTTTTGAGGAATGGAAACTAGTCTATCACAGTTTTTCTTAACAATAGAACTTAAGCCTTTGCCTTCATTGCCAACAACCAAAGCAAGAGGCCCTTCTAATTTAGTCTTGAAAATATTTGATTTTCCATCTTGATGGCTACCAAAAACCCAATAATCCTCTTTTTTTAGAGTATCTATTGTCTGAACTAAATTCTTAACCTGAATAATAGGCAAATGAAATACAGCGCCAACTGAAACTTTCATAACAGTACTTGTAACCCGAACACTTCTGTTCTCTGGAATAATAATGCCATGAACTCCACCACATAAGGCAGTTCTCACAATGGCTCCAAAATTATGGGTATCCTCTAGATGGTCCAGAATAATAAAGAATCCTTTTTCTCTGTTTTCCTTAACAGATGCAATGGTTTCATCAAAATTAGCATATTTAAAGGGTGGCATAACAGCCACAATACCTTGATGGCTTGTACCTTCTATTAAATCATCTAACTCAAAGGAATCTTTAGGAATAAAAGGAATATTTTGAGTCCTAGCAAAGCCTCTAATATCTTCACTAACTCTATCTTCTTTTCTTTTTTCTACAAATATTTCTTTTATAGGTATCCCTGCTTTTAAAGCTTCAAGAATACTATTTTTACCAGGGATATATTCTACTCTCATTCTACCTCCTGGAAAAACTCATCTGTTGTTACAATATGAGCATAATTATTTTCTGAAAAATTAGTATCGTACGTTATATCCATAAATAAAGGAGGTAATTCCTTCTGTAAGTGACGCAGAAGTGGAATGGCAACTTCCTTAATTTGTGGATGTGCAGCCACCTGACATCTTAACTGGAAAAAATTCCTTAAGGAGCGGTAGTTCATAGTCACAACAATTTCAGTTTTTAAACTGTTAGGTAATATTGAACGTGCTTCCTCTGGTTTTGCACCTGCATCTAATAAACTAAAATAACTGTTCTCAATATAACTCATTGCTTCTTCCCAAATAGTCTGTTTATCTTCTTTAAAAAACGCTGGCTTAATTACAGTTATTTCTCTGCCAAACTTTTCTTTACTATAATTGCAATAACGAGTAGATTCTTGACTATAACTGGCCATTCTATGTCGGACCAATTCATGACTTACCCCTCTGTCAATTACAAATAAAATAGATAATTTTTCATGTTCTAACACTGATTCATGGTTCTTGGCAATAATGGTTTTAAGTAAACCATGGCCACCCTCTTCCAGTGAAAATTTATCCTCTGATTTATAACACACTCTGCCATAGCGTTCAAGTCTTTTTAATGCATTTTTCCCATCGATAACTGGTACTTTTAAATGGGCTTTTTCAACTCTCATATCTAACTCCCTTCAACCATTCTAAAAAAATCACTGAGCAATTCTTTCAAGCGTTCTTCTCTTTTCATTAAATAAAGGTATCCAAAAAGAGCTTCAACACCTGTGCTTTTTCTATAAGCATTCATATCAGCATTTCTTGGTATTTTTTTCTTTTGGTTTCTACCTCTTTTTAAGACATCGACTTCTTCTTCAGTTAATCGGTCTTCAATTCTATTATAAAATTGGCCTTGAGTATAGGCATTTACATAAGCAACAGCCTTCTTATGAAGAACATCTATTCTATAAGGTCCACTCATTACCACTCTTTCTCTTACATAAATCTCCAGTAACGCATCTCCTAAGTAGGCTAAAGATAATGGAGACATTAATGCAACATCTACTTCTTTTTCCATTGAGTGCCCTCTTTAGTATCTAAAATTTCGATACCTAATTCAGCTAATGCATCTCTAATTTTATCAGCATAGGCAAAGTTCTTCTCATCTCTTGCCATTTTTCTAATATCAATTACGATTGACATTAAATCATCCGATAAATTATGGGCTTCACTAACTTCTAAAAGTTCTGCTTCTTTTTCATAAGGTAGAATACCAAAAACAGTTTCCAAATATTCTTTGAAAATTTCATACCCTTTAAGCAATGCTTTTTTACCAGCAGTATTTTCCTTTAAAGCTTTTCCTACTGCTTTTCCTGCTTCAAAAAAATAACTGAAAGCTAAAGCAGTATTAAGATCATCTTGTAAAGCCTTCTCTATTTTTTCTTCTAATCTATTAAAGAAATTTTCCAATGTATCTTTATCGCTGTCAATACCTTCTGCAACAGCGTTACCCAGTATTTCATATGTTCTATTTAGGCGAATTAAAGCTTTTTCACTTCCTTTTAGAGCATTATCGTTAAAATCAATTGGACTTCTATAGTGAGTAGATAATAAAAAGTAGCGAATAACTTCTCCTGAAAAATCTTTTAAAACATCTCTTACTAAAAAAAAGTTTCCTAATGATTTACTCATCTTGTCTTTATTAACAGTAATAAAACCATTGTGAACCCAATAATTAACAAACTGTTTTCCAGAGAAACCTTCAGATTGAGCTATCTCATTCTCATGATGAGGAAAAATTAAATCTTGACCACCACCATGAATATCCAAAGTATCACCTTTAATATATTTTAAGCTCATTGCTGAACATTCAATATGCCAGCCTGGTCTCCCTTTGCCCCATGGACTTTCCCAAGAGACTTCTCCCTCTTTCGCACTTTTCCATAAAGCAAAATCGAGAGGATCTCTTTTAATGGACCCTACTTCAACACGGGCCCCTGATTGTAGATCATCAATATTTCTGCCAGATAATTTACCATACTGAGGATATTTTCGTACTTCAAAATACACATCATCCTGAGCCTCATAGGCTAAACCTTTTTTTACTAATCCTTCAACTAAATGAATAATATCATTCATATGCTCACTGACTTTAGGATAAACCGTTGCAGGCATTACACCTAGACTAGCTGAATCTTTTTCGTATTCTTTAATATAAGTAGCTGCAATTTCAAGAGCTGGAATGCCTTCTTCTTTTCCTTTGTTAATAATTTTATCATCTACATCCGTATAATTTTGAATGAAAGTAACATCATAACCTAAATGAATAAAATACTTTCTCATTGCATCAAAAACAATCATAGGACGAGCATTTCCTATATGGATGTAGTTATAGGTTGTTGGTCCACACACATACATATTAATCTCTTTTTCATGTATTGGAACAAAATTCTCTTTTTTTCTTGTTAATGTGTTATATAGTTTCATTTTATTTTGATATCCTTTCTTTTTCAATTAAACAAATGGCTTTACAAGCAATACCTTCTCCTTTACCTGTAAATCCCAATCCTTCTTCTGTTGTTGCTTTTATATTAATTTTTGAATTCTCAATTTGCAGAACATCAGCTATTTTTTCTTTCATAGTTTCAATATAAGGAGCCATCTTAGGCTTTTCAGCAATAATAATTGCATCAATATTGCCAATTACGTATTTTTCTTCAACTAACATTTTAAATACAAGCCCTAAAAGATCCAAACTATCCGCCCCTTTATATGTCTGGTCAGTATCAGGAAAATGAGTGCCAATATCACCTATTCCTAAGGCTCCTAACAAAGCATCCATAATAGTATGGATTAATACATCGGCATCAGAATGACCAGCTAAACCTTTACAATAAGGTATGGTAACACCACCTAATATTAATGGTCTATCCTCTACTAAAGCATGAACATCATATCCAATTCCAACTTTCATTATTTCCTCCTTAATATTGCCTCAGCAATTATTAAATCGAAAGGCGTAGTAATCTTAATATTCTCCTCGTCATTTAACACAGTAACTACTTTTCCGCCAACTGCTTCAATTAATGAAGCATCATCAGTCATCTGATAGTTGTTCATTTTCTGTAATGCCTTTTTATAAAAGTCTAAATCAACGATTTGGGGAGTTCCAGCTCCATAGAGAAAATCCCTATCTAACGTTTTCACTACTCTGTTATTTTCAACTTTCTTAATAGTATTCTTTATAGGTATAACTGGAATCACACATTGTCCTTTTTCAATTTCAATGAGTAGCTGTTCCACTAGTTTTCTAGAAATAAACGGACGAACACCATCATGAATCGCCACCCACTTAGTGCCTTTAGGCAATAGGTCTAAACCATTCTTAACAGAATCTTGTCTAGTCTTTCCATTTTCTGCATATTCTATTTCTATACTAGGCCTTAATGGTTCTAAAAAGCCTCTTGCCTTTTCTTCATAAATTGGATCTAAAACTAAAATACATTCTTTCACGCCAGCCTTTACTAATGTTTCTACAGTATGATACAAAATGGGTTTTCCGTCAATTAAAAGATATTGCTTTGGCTCAGTTGAACCTAATCTTTTTCCCGGACCTCCTGCAACTACAATAAAAGGAATCATTCGTCATTTTCTCCTTTTAGCTTAGCAAATATTAAACGACCGGCTGAGGTCTGCATAATGCTCGTTACAGTAAGCTGGACATCTTGACCAACAAGATTTTCCCCATCCTCAATAATAATCATTGTGCCATCACCTAAATAAGCGACACCCTGATTGTTTTCTTTTCCTTTTTTAATTACTCTTGAGAAAAAATCTTCTCCTGGCAATAAAACAGGTTTTAAAGCATTTGCTAATTCATTAATATTCAAAACATGAACCCCTTGAACAACAGCAACTTTATTAAGATTAAAATCATTTGTTAGTAGTAGCCCTCGTTCCATAGTTGCTAAACGGACAAGCTTAGAATCCACCTCAACTATATCACCAAAATCTTTTTCCCCTGTTTCCATAATTTCTAAAGGCATATTTTTCTCAGTTTGGATTTTTTTTATTGCATCTAGTCCTCGTCGGCCTCTGTTCCTTTTTAAACTATCTTCGGAATCAGCAATTTTTTGAAGTTCATCTAACACAAAATCAGGTATAATAAGGTGTCCTTCTATAAAGCCAGTTTTCACAAGATCTACAATTCTACCATCAATTAAAACACTTGTATCCACAAATTTATCGTTACTCTTACTGTCCTTTTTCTTTTTTTGACTAAAAATAGACAGTATTTCATCCTTTCTCTTAATAGCCATAAACCCACCTAAATAAGCAAATAAAATACTAACTGCTACATTTAGGTAAGGCCCAATTAAAGGAAGGCCTTGAATAGAAATACCCAGTAATAGGGCTAAAACTAAACCAAGGATTGCCCCTCCTCCTGTTATCAATAAATCTGCAATTGAACGATTGCTACTAGTAGCTACAATAGCCCTTACAATACCTCGTAATAGCTTGGCTAAAAAATAGGCGATTAAGACAGAAACTAAAATTTCAATAATAATAATAAAAAAAAATAATGCCGGATGTATCACAATATTAAAAACATATTGCAATAGATAAAATGATGAGAAAAACAAAGCACTACCAATAACCAATACTGTTAATGCAAAGATAAAAGTTTTTAAAAAATTCGGTTTTCTTTCCATTACAAACACTCTCCTTTCTTATTTCTAAATTCTTTTAATTATATCATATTATAACCTATTAGCCTATTTTTCTCTCTTAAAAAATAGGCTAACCGCTTCTTGAATTGTCTCTACTGGAATTACATCAATGCCATAGGTATTTTTCTTTATTTTATTATTTTTAGGTACTATAATCTTTTCGAAACCTAGTTTCTCACCTTCCTGGATCCTTTTTTCAAGTTGGTAAACCCCTCTTACTTCTCCTGTAAGTCCAACCTCCCCTACTAACAATGTATCCTTATGAATAGGCACATTATAAAGACTGGAAATTAAAGCAATACAAATTCCTAAATCCAAACCTCTATCATCAACTTTTAATCCGCCAACGACATTGAAATAAATATCATTTTTCCCCATAGCGAAACGTATTTTCTTTTCTAGAACAGCTGTGAGGAGTAATACTCTATTGGTATCTAAGCCTGTAGCTAAACGCCTTGGTACTGCAAAAGAAGTTTCTGTAGTTAAGGCCTGCAATTCAACTAACAATGCCCTAGTCCCCTCTAAAATGGGCACAATGACTGAACCTGGAACTGGTGCAGTTCCATCGGATAAAAAATATTGAGAGGGATTGGCTATTTCTCGGAGTCCCTCTTTACTCATTTCAAAAACACCTATTTCATCGGTACTCCCAAAACGGTTTTTACCACTTCGAATTAAGCGATAAAAATAGTCTTTATCCCCTTCTAAATAAAGAACCGTATCCACCATATGCTCTAACACTTTAGGTCCTGCAATATTCCCTGACTTAGTCACATGGCCTACTACAAAAACAGTTCTACCTTGCCCTTTGGCCACTTTCATTAAAGCTAATGTGCTTTCTCTCACCTGACCAACACTGCCAGGAGCGCCACTCATATCTTCCATATAAACAGTTTGAATAGAATCCACAATAATATAATTGGGGTCAATGGTTTTAATACTTTCTAAAATACCCATCATATTGTTTTCAGCTAACAAATACAGCTGCTTTCCTTCTAAACCCAAACGCTCTGCTCGCATCTTAATTTGTCTTAACGATTCCTCTCCAGAAATATATAACACTTTTTCATTTGTACCTAAAGTAGAAGCAACTTGAATAAGAAGAGTTGATTTACCAATACCTGGGTCTCCACTAATTAATGACAGTGAACCTTTTACAATACCGCCACCTAATACCCGATCTAATTCTTTTATACCTGTCTCTTTCCTCTTATAGTCTTCAATGCTAACCTCTTTTAAAAGAGTAGATTTTCTAAATTCTTTTTCTCCAATAGGTACTTGACCTTTACCTTCTTCAAAAATAGTTTCTTTAACAAAGCTATTCCAGCTTTGACAGCCGGGGCATTTTCCAAGCCATTTTTGAGAAATACTACCGCATTCTTGACAAAAATAATGAGTTTTATGTTTCATTATTCATTCCTTCCTCTTTATTAAGTGTAACAACAATAACTTCAGCATTATCATTTATTCTAAAAGCTAATTTACCACTGCCAAGTCCTCTGCTAACAATCATTTTAGTTCCATTTTCTTCATATACACCACTTTGATATTTAGGAAATAATCCTTGTCCTGATGATAAAACACCGCCAACAAACGGAAGCCTAATTTGACCACCATGGGCATGTCCACTAAATACTAAATCAATAGGATAATCCTTATATAATGGCATCTGTTCTGGCCGGTGGATAAAAGTATTGTAAAAAGATGATGATCCACTCCTTTGATAGCTTTGTCCAATTCAGGCTTTAGGGATGCCTTTTCTGTAAATTGATCATCTTTTATATGGAGTAAGAGTTTGATACTATGATGACGATACTCTTTTTCCCTAACATTGCCCTTGAAGACTGGATCTTCAATGCCTAACAAAGCAATCTTTTCATTGTTTTCTTCTAATAATAAGTGGTTGTTCATAAAAACAACCACTCCCATCTCAATTAGTTTCTTTTTTAGTTCAGCATATAATCCAGAGTAAAACTCGTGATTACCAGGTACAAAAACGGGAGCAATTGCGCTTAAATGTTTCATTAAATATAATGGTTTTTCTAAACTATCATCTAAGATATCCCCTGTGACAAAAATATAGTTTGGCGCTTCTACTTCAATAAGCTTTAATAATTTACTGTTTTGCTCACCAAACTCTTTTTGATGTACATCAGATAAAAAAACAATTTTTTATCTGAAAACTCTTGAGGAACTAATTTATGACTAATCATAATTCTTGATAAATCAATTGTATTATGCACAGCCCACAACACTTTCTAAAATCTCGTTTATTTCCTTAGTTATTTCTCTTACTATCGTACATTGATTAAACTGATTTCTATAATAAGCGCCATTTTTTATACCCTTAAAATAATTAACAATCTGCTTACGCATTTCTCTTACAGCTAATTCTTCCCCTTTATCCTCAACTGCATATTTTAACTGGCGAAGAGCAACTTCCACCTTTTCTGCAAAATTTCTTTCTTTATATAAACCTGTTTTAAAATAGTCTTCAATATATTTAAATAGAAAAGGATTTCCTAAAAACCCTCTGCCAATAAGAACCCCGTCACATCCAGTTTCTGCTAAAAGAACCTCTGCTTTAATTGGATTAGTAACATCTCCGTTGCCAATTACAGGAATAGAAACTGCCTCTTTTGCCTTCCTAATGCTCTGCCAATCTGCAGTGCCGCTATAATATTGTTCCTTAGTTCTACCATGTAAAAAAATAGCTTTAACACCTACAGCTTCTGCCCCCTTAATAATAGGTATTGAATCCCCTTCAATATCATTAAAGCCTTTTCTGATTTTTAAGGTAATAGGGATAGACACACTCTTAACAAGAGTAGCCAGTATCTCAATAGCCAATTGAGGGTTTTTAAGTAGCGCGGAGCCTTCTCCATTTTTAACAATTTTAGGAGCAGGACAGCCCATATTAAAATCAATTATATCAGCACCAATTGCTTCAATTCTCTTAGCACCTTCACTGACTTCATGAGAATCTTTGCCAAAAATCTGAACGCCAACAGGCTTAGTCTCTCCCCTTATATTAATTATATGTTGGCTTTTCAAATTATCATAAAGCAACGCTTTAGCACTAACCATCTCACTAAATACTAATGGACAGCCTTCTTCCTTTAAGATGCGTCTATAAGCCTTATCGCTAAAACCAGCAAGAGGTGCTGCGAAAACAGGAGTCTCAAAAGTCCATTTGCCAATTGTTAATGGCTTAAGCTTTATTTTTTTCATAAATTATTTTCAATCCTTCTAGTGTTAAATTATAATCAATAACATCTACATCTTTTCTCAGAACACTTTCAAAATAGGTTGAAACCCCTCCTGATAAAATAACTTTAAGATGCTGACCATACTGTTTTTTAGTTTCGTAAATTAAATTTCTAATTAGACCCTGATAGCCATAATATAAACCCGCGGCTACAGACTCTGCACTGTTTTTACCCATTAAGTTCTTGGGAATAGCAAAACCTACGTGTGGTAATGTTGCAGTTTTATGATACAATGCTTCACTAGCAATTTCATAACCAGGAGCAATAGCTACGCCTAGCCATTCCCCCTTCTTATTAATCACACTGCATTTAGTAGCTGTACCACAATTAACAACAACACAGTCTCCTCCGTATTTAACTAAACCACAAACACCATCTGCCATTAAATCAGACCCAACTTCTTTGGGATTATCAACTTTTAAAACAATACCTGTCTTGATGCCAGGCTCGATAATAATTGGCTTTACACCTAAATATTCCTGAATAGCTCCTATTAAGGCTTCATTTACGTAAGGTACTACTGATGAGATAATCACCCCATCAATTGCTGTCATTTCAATTTTATTTAAATTTAATAAATTTATTAAAAAAATAGCAAATTCATCTTTGGTTTTAATTTTTGCTGTCTTTAAGGAAAACTTCTTGATAATAGTGTCTCCATTATGAATTCCCATGGAAATTAAGCTGTTACCAGCATCAATTAATAAAATCAATCTAAAAACTCCTTTTCAATGCTTTATCAATTGGCGGTACAATGGCTGTTACTAAAAGAACTGATAACATCAATTCAATTGGTAAATTAATCGCCAATATCCCCAATATTATTTCTAAGGATAATAAACCAAACAGATAGCCAAGACCCAAGACACCAATTGTATTAATTAATGTTTCAACTATGGCAACTACAACACTCCCTAAGATCCTATTTTTAGAGGCCAACTTATTATAAATTAATCCACTAAAAATCCCAATTAAAATTCTTGGCAAAAAAATAGCAATAGGGTTAGGTAGAAAACCTCCATAAAAATGAAACTGTAGATGGCAAATACAAAACCAGTTAAACCACCAACACCAACGCCTCCTAAGGCGCCACCAACAATAGTTGGAATATGCATTATGGTTGCTGCTCCTGAACCATTCGGTAGAGGAATAAACCCAAGTTGGGTTTGTCCTAAAAGAATAGTAATAGCTGATAATAATCCTGCTGTAGCAATTTTCCTGGTAGAAATCTTCATGATTTTCTCCTCCTGTTTAAGTTAAATAATTAAAAAGTACAAGGGCAAATGCCTCTTGTCTTCTCCTGTATTATAGCATATTAATTGAATATAAAAAAGCACTTTATAAAAGAATATGATACAATAGAGTAAAGGAAGGAATCAATAAATATGGCAAAAGAAATCTATATACACAAACATAACATTGAATATTATGATGTAGATCAACATAAACGTTTAAAACTGCAAAATCTTTTGGATATCATTAACAATGCTTCATTTCTCGAATCTGAGGAACGAGGCTGTGGCATAGAATTTTTAGCAGAAAAAATCTCACATGGGTTTTCTGTAAAATGGAACTCGTTATTAAAACAGCACCTACATTTAAAGAAATAATTTACGTAAAAACTTATCCAATAGGTAGCAGACGCTATTTTGCAAGTAGGAAATTTGAGGTATATGATGAATCAGGAAAAGAAATTGCATATGCTTATGGACTTTATTTTCTAATTGATACAAAAAAGAAAACCTGTTAAAATACCTACAGAAATTATGAAGTTCTATGATGAGGGATTTGAAACTGATATGATTTGCTTGAAAGATATGAAAATTCAACCTGTAGAGACCCCAGAAATGGAAAAGAAATATACGGTTCGCTACAGTGATATTGATACCAATGGCCATGTAAATAATTCTGTCTATCCATTATGAGCAATTGAAACCCTACCTCTAGAATATCTGGATAGCCATCAACTTACAAAACTGGAAATAGTTTTTGAAAAAGAAGTTTTTTTAGATAATTCTATAACAGTTAAAACCAGCTATAATCACCAAAATGACAATTTATCAGCATCACATACTATATACAATGAGGATAATGATGTTGTATGTATTTTAAACTCTTATTGGAAAAAATAAAAAGCAGCTTTCAAATGAAAGCTGCTTAATTTTTTATATAACTTATTGGTTAGGTATTCTATATTTCCCGTTCCAAATAATTTCTCCATAGTTAACAGGGTCAGTATCTCCCTCAGTATTGAAGAATAGAACTACAGAATCTTCATTTAATCCAAGAGCTTCTTTTACCTCTTTAAATTCATCTCCCATTAATAATGAAAAAGCGCCAATTCCTGCTGCACCAGACTCTCCAGATACAACTTTTGGGTCTCTTCTAGCAGGATTAGCTAAAATACGAACACCTCTAGCAGCAACAGCATCATTACATGATACAAACATAGTAGAGAAGTCTCTGATTATAGGCCAAGCAATAGGACTTGGCACACCACATGCTAAACCAACCATAATAGTTTGCAAATCGCCATCAATAGGATGAGCCTCACCATCATTTACTTCTGCTGAATTATAAATACAGTTTGCTGCATTAGGCTCAACAATAATTGCTTTAGGGTACTTATTTTTATAAATGTTAACAAATAATCCTAAAATAGCGGCCGCCATACCACCTACTCCAGCTTGTAAAAAAACGTGAGTTGGTGCATCATAGCCTTGCAAAGCTAATTGATCAATAACTTCCATGCCCATAGTTGTATAGCCTTGCATAATCCAAGTAGGCACTTCAGTATAGCCTTCCCATGCTGTATCTTGGACCATATAGCCGCCAACCTCTTTAGCTTTTTCAATGGCTAAAAGAACTGTACCATCATAGTTTAAATCAGTTACAATAGCTTCGGCTCCAGTTTCTCTAATTGCCTCTACTCGTCTTTTAGCTGAGTTCATTGGCAAATAAACGATGGCCTTTTGACCAAGTTCATGTACCGCCCAAGCGATACCGCGTCCGTGGTTACCATCTGTAGCTGTAACAAAAGGTGCATTTCCAACTTCCTCAGCCGCATGCTCTCTAATATATTTAAAGTTCACTTCTGAAACGTCTTTTCCCATTTTTTCGCAGATAAGTCTGGTAATTGCATAGGTTCCGCCTAACACTTTAAAAGCATTTAAATCAAATCGAGATGACTCGTCTTTAATAAAAATTTTCTTTACCCCTAGTGTTTTTGCAAGGTGATCTAGACTGTATAGCGGTGTCGCTTCATAATTGTCAAATGACATATGAAAACGTCTCGCCTTGTTTGCTTCTTTTCTTGAAAACATTTTAGGTCTGTTTTCTCTAGTAATTTCAGGTACGCGCTTCTCATTTAACAATAAATTCATCATATCTAATTGTTCGTTTTCTTCCATAATATATTCCCCTTTCTTTTTCCTTACTCATTAATTATAACAAAAAATCCCCTTAGATACAGTTATAATCTCAACTTTTTGAAGAATTCTTGTAATATTTCTCTACATTCTTTTTCTAAGATACCACCAATAACTTGAAATCCCTTTGAAGTGGGAAATTCAGCTATTTTCATATAGGATTCAACTGCACCAATTTTTTTATCTGTGGCACCGTAAACCAAGGCGGATACGCCACTTTGAAGTATAGCACCAAAACACATAGGACATGGCTCTAATGTAACATATAGGACGGTATCTTGTAAATGATGGTTTTTAAAAAACTGACCGCCTTTGCGCAAGACCTCTATTTCAGCATGACTGGTAATGTCATGGGTACTTTCTCTTCTATTATATCCTCTAGCGATTATTGTGCCTTTATACATTAAAACGGCACCCACAGGGACTTCGCCCTTTAAATAAGCTTTGTTAGCTTCTTTAAGTGCTTGTTCCATATAGATGCGATGTTCAAGAACCATAATGGGTCCTCCTAAATAATAATAAAAACTGGCAACGTCCTACCCTCCCAGGCCCTAAGACCAAGTACTATCGGCGCTGAAGAGATTGACTGCTGTGTTCGGGATGGGAACAGGTTTGGCCTCTTCGCTATCGTCACCAGTTAAATTAACTGTTTTCTTTTTTTATATTTAATTCTCTATCTATCTCTATCTATATAAGGGCGCCTTTTGTTCCCTCAAAATTGCATAATGGATTTTTGTGATTTTTTAAAATCGCGACTTTTAGGTAAAGTCCTCGATCGATTAGTACTGGTCAGCTGAACGCATTGCTGCACTTACACCTCCAGCCTATCAAACTGGTCTTCTTCCAGTGATCTTAGTAGTAAACTACGGGAAATCTCATCTTAAAGTGGGCTTCACGCTTAGATGCTTTCAGCGTTTATCCCTTCCAAACTTAGCTACCCAGCTATGCCGTTGGCACGACAACTGGTACACCATTGGTTTGTCCACTCCGGTCCTCTCGTACTAGGAGCAGATCTCTTCAAATTTCCTACGCCTGCGGCGGATAGGGACCGAACTGTCTCACGACGTTCTGAACCCAGCTCGCGTACCGCTTTAATGGGCGAACAGCCCAACCCTTGGGACCTACTTCAGCCCCAGGATGCGATGAGCCGACATCGAGGTGCCAAACCTCCCCGTCGATGTGAACTCTTGGGGGAGATAAGCCTGTTATCCCCGGGGTAGCTTTTATCCGTTGAGCGACGGCCCTTCCACTCGGAACCGCCGGATCACTAAGCCCTACTTTCGTACCTGATCGAATCGTCACTCTCTCAGTCAAGTTGGTTTCTGCCTTTACACTCTACGGATGATTTCCAACCATCCTGAACCAACCTTTGGGCGCCTCCGTTACTCTTTGGGAGGCGACCGCCCCAGTCAAACTGTCCACCTGACAATGTCCCCGATCCGGATAACGGACCTAGGTTAGAATTTCAGTACTTTAGGAGTGGTATCCCACCAGTGACTCCATACAAACTAGCGTCCATACTTCAAAGTCTCCCACTTATCCTGTACATAAAGCACCGAAACCCAATATCAGGTTACAGTAAAGCTCCACGGGGTCTTTCTGTCCTGCCGCAGGTAGCCAGCATTTTCACTGGCACTACAATTTCGCCGAGTCCTTCGTTGAGACAGTGCCCAGATCGTTACGCCTTTCGTGCGGGTCGGAACTTACCCGACAAGGAATTTCGCTACCTTAGGACCGTTATAGTTACGGCCGCCGTTTACTGGGGCTTCAGTTCTAAGCTTCGCTTGCGCTAACTCTTTCCCTTAACCTTCCAGCACTGGGCAGGCGTCAGCACCTATACTTCATCTCATCGATTTTGCAGGCACCTGTGTTTTTGATAAACAGTCGCCTGGGCCATTTCTCTGCGACCACTTCAAGCTTAGGACGTATGTCCATCACCCTAATGCGGCACTCCTTCTCCCTAAGTTACGGAGTTATTTTGCCGAGTTCCTTAACGAAGGTTCTCTCGCGCGCCTTGGGCTTCTCACCCCTCCTGCCTGTGTCGGTTTACGGTACGGGCACCTATTTCTCTCGTTAGAAGCTTTTCTTGTCAGTGCGGAATCAACGACTTCCCTACTATTTTCGGTCGTCATCACTTCTCAGGCTTTTGTGTTGCGGATTTGCCTACAACACGCCCTACTTGCTTAAACAGGGAAAACCAACTCCCTGATCGCCTATCCTCCTGCGTAACTCCATCCTCAAATGAGATATAAGTGGCATTGAATTATCAATCAATTGTCCATCGACTACGCCTTTCGGCCTCGCCTTAGGTCCCGGCTTACCCTGGGCGGACGAGCCTTCCCCAGGAAACCTTAGGTTTTTGGCGGGCAGGATTCTCACCTGCCTTCTCGCATACTCATACCAGCATTCTCACTTGTATACGCTCCAGTTCGCCTTCCGACTTACCTTCTCCGCTGTATACAACGCTCCCCTACCCAACATTACTGTTGCCTAAACTTCGGTGATGAACTTGAGCCCCGTTACATTTTCGGCGCAGATCCACTCGACCAGTGAGCTATTACGCACTCTTTAAATGGTGGCTGCTTCTGAGCCAACATCCTGGCTGTCTTTGCATTTCTACATCCTTTTCCACTTAGTTCACACTTTGGGACCTTAGTTGTAGGTCTGGGCTGTTTCCCTCTCGACTATGAACCTTGTCACCCACAGTCTGACTCCCAGTATACATTTATGGCATTCGGAGTTTGATAAGGTTCGGTAACCTGTTAAGGCCCCTAGCCCATTCAGTGCTCTACCTCCATAAATGCTCTCCTGAGGCTAGCCCTAAAGCTATTTCGGGGAGAACCAGCTATCTCCGGGTTCGATTGGAATTTCACCCCTATCCACACCTCATCCGCTCAATTTTTAACTTAAGTCGGTTCGGTCCTCCACGAAATTTTACTTCCGCTTCAACCTGGACATGGATAGATCACCCGGTTTCGGGTCTACAGCGCTAAACTTTTGCCCTTTTCAGACTTGGTTTCCCTACGGCTCCTGTGCTGAACACATTAACCTCGCTTAACACCGTAACTCGCTGGTCCGTTCTACAAAAAGTACGCCGTCACTTTCGCTCCGACTGCTTGTAAGCATATGATTTCAGGTTCTATTTCACTTCCCTCACGGGTTTCTTTTCACCTTTCCCTCACGGTACTTGTTCACTATCGGTCACTGAGGAGTATTTAGCCTTGGGGGGTGGTCCCCCCGGATTCCCACAAGGTTTCTCGTGTCTCGTGGTACTTGGGATACTGCTTCGCTTCCCTTCAATTTCGTCTACTGGACTCTCACCATCTTCGGTGGACCTTCCCAGATCCTTCGACTATCTCCAGAAAATACTACTTATGCAGTCCCGCAACCCCAACTGCCGAAGCCGTTGGTTTAGGCTCTTTCCATTTCACTCGCCGCTACTTAGGAAATCGAATTTTCTTTCTCCTCCTACAGGTACTTAGATGTTTCAGTTCCCTGCGTTCGCCTCCTTACCCTATGTGTTCAGATAAGGATTTGTAGATATGACTCTACAAGGGTTGCCCCATTCGGATATCTCTGGTTTGTCGACTGCTTGCGTCTACCCAGAGCTTTTCGCAGCTTGCCACGTCCTTCTTCGCCTCTCAGTGCCAAGGCATCCATCATATGCCCTTTATAACTTTACCTACGTATTTCTTGTATGTTTGATTTTTTATCGCGCTTTTGCTATTAAAGACACTACTCTCTAATAGACTTTTTAAACTCTTTTGTAGTGTAGCTTTATTTGCATAAAACTACCTGCTTTTTTGTTTCTCTTTTGCAATACTCTCGTATTGCTCCATTATGCAATTTTCAATGAACAAACTGGTGGAGATAAGCGGACTTGAACCGCTGACCCCCTGCTTGCAAGGCAGGTGCTCTCCCAACTGAGCTATACCCCCATCTGTGGTGGGCCTAGGTGGACTCGAACCACCGACCTCACGCTTATCAGGCGTGCACTCTAACCAGCTGAGCTATAGGCCCCCGCTACTTAGTAACCAAGAAGGTCACTAAAAGCTAAACAATAGTAAAGGAAAGAATCGCTTCAAGAGAACGTCGTCTCTTTTTGTCGCCTCAATCTTTGTCAAGGCGGATTCTCCATAGAAAGGAGGTGATCCAGCCGCACCTTCCGATACGGCTACCTTGTTACGACTTCACCCCAATCATCAACCCCACCTTAGGTGGTTCGTTCCCATTAAGGGTTACATCCCCAACTTCGGGTGTTGCCGACTTTCGTGGTGTGACGGGCGGTGTGTACAAGGCCCGGGAACGTATTCACCGCAGTATGCTGACCTGCGATTACTAGCGATTCCGACTTCACGTAGTCGAGTTGCAGACTACGATCCGAACTGTGAACAGTTTTTTGGGGTCCGCTCCACCTCACGGCTTCGCTTCCCTCTGTACTGCCCATTGTAGCACGTGTGTAGCCCAAATCATAAGGGGCATGATGATTTGACGTCATCCCCACCTTCCTCCGGCTTACACCGGCAGTCCCATATGAGTCCTCAGCATGACCTGTTAGTAACATACAGTAGGGGTTGCGCTCGTTGCGGGACTTAACCCAACATCTCACGACACGAGCTGACGACAACCATGCACCACCTGTTTTCAGGCTCCCCGAGGGGCACTCCAAAGTTTCCTTCGGATTCCTTCAATGTCAAGATTTGGTAAGGTTCTTCGCGTTGCGTCGAATTAAACCACATGCTCCACCGCTTGTGCGGGCCCCCGTCAATTCCTTTGAGTTTCACTCTTGCGAGCGTACTCCCCAGGCGGAGTACTTAATGCGTTAGCTGCGGCACAGAAGGTCGTTGCCTCCTACACCTAGTACTCATCGTTTACGGCGTGGACTACCAGGGTATCTAATCCTGTTTGCTCCCCACGCTTTCGCGCCTCAGCGTCAGGTACGAGCCAGAAAGTCGCCTTCGCCACTGGTGTTCCTCCTAATATCTACGCATTCCACCGCTACACTAGGAATTCCACTTTCCTCTCTCGTCCTCTAGTAACCCAGTTCTAAATGCAGTTCCCTGGTTGAGCCATGGTCTTTCACATCTAGCTTAAGCTACCGCCTACGCGCCCTTTACGCCCAGTAATTCCGGATAACGCTTGCTCCCTATGTATTACCGCGGCTGCTGGCACATAGTTAGCCGGAGCTTCCTTCTTAGGTACCGTCATCCCACTAGCTATTGACTAGTAGGTCTTCTTCCCAATTGACAGAGCTTTACGATCCGAAAACCTTCTTCACTCACGCGGCGTTGCTGCGTCAGGGTTTCCCCCATTGCGCAATATTCCCCACTGCTGCCTCCCGTAGGAGTCTGGGCCGTGTCTCAGTCCCAGTGTGGCCGTTCACCCTCTCAGGCCGGCTACTGATCGTCGCCTTGGTAAGCCTTTACCCTACCAACTAGCTAATCAGGCGCGGGTTTATCTTTCAGCAGGAGCTTCTTCGAGAGGCCTCTTTTCCTCAGCACTAGATGCCTAGTCCTAAGCGTATCAGGTATTAGCACCAGTTTCCCGGTGTTATCCCTGTCTGAAAGGTAAATTGCCCACGTGTTACTCACCCGTCCGCCACTAACTTCTTCTGGCTTCCACCAAAGTGTCCGTCAAAAGTCGTTCGTTCGACTTGCATGTGTTAAGCACGCCGCCAGCGTTCATCCTGAGCCAGGATCAAACTCTCCATAAAAAATTTATCCATACTCAATATTTACTATTTTGTATAACTGACGTTTGTTTGTTTAATTCTTTCCTTCTATTGTTCAGTTTTCAATGACCTTTTTGCTTGCCCTTCTCTCTTGGGCGCTCTAATAATATATCATTTTGCGCTTTCCGAGTCAACACTTTTTCGCTTTTTTCTGAAAATCTTTTATTTTCTTTCAAAAAGCCCTTTAAATGGTTGTTTAAATAGAGAATTTAGAAACTTTACTTCTCCCTATTATTACAATGGCTATAATACTAAATATTACTGCCAAAACAAAAGTAATATATGATAGCTCATTCCTTCCTAAAAAAATTGCACCAATCCCAACTAAAATCATAGTAAGGGTTATGGTTTTTAAAGACTTTTGTGCTTTTTTCTTACGAATTCTTCTAATCGTAATTCTATCTTGGCGATTCAATGGATATTCAACGCCTGAAAACTTAGGACCTAAAAATAAAAATAATAGGGCACCACATAAGGTTATTAAAGCGGGAATCATCCAGTTTAACAAACAAAAAAACAACATTAAAGATGATAACAGTATTGTTAGATATTCAGAAATCAAAAATTTTTTTACTGGAGTCATTACCATCACCTTACCTTAAGTTTTTCTTCAGTTCTTCTAGTCTACTCTGTAGACTTCCATATATATGCCCATTATCTTCAATAATAAAGATATTATCTTTAAAACCTAATTCACTTTTCTGTCCCGGCTTTGCTGCTAAAAAATCTCTGTAAACCAAATCATAAATTGTATCATAGTCAATACCAAGTCGAACAAAGCCATTTCGATTTGGGTCATCTCCTAGATATCCCCCAATTACGACACCTTTCACATTAATATTTTTCAAAGCATCTTCTAACGGAATACTGTTGACATATAAACCTGAAGAATTAATATTGTTCCTATCAAATCTTGATATTTCATTAACATAATCTTTATTCACACTATCAATTTCTTGATAGTTTAATGTACCATCTGTTTTAATAAATTTTACGCCTTTTTCAAAACTGTCTTTAAATGATTCAACACCTGTTAGCTCCATATAGCCTACAGTATTCCCTATTGAAAGACCTGCAGATATAGCTCCAGCAAATTCCACTAAATCTTCTTGGAGTATATTATATGAAGAAACATTGTCTTTACTAACTAATCCGTCTATGCACACAAATTTCATATCAGGGTAATTTGCACCTGCAGATAACACAGCCTCTCCCAACGCTTCACCTTGAACAATAACTGGGGAGTATCCTTTTTTACTATAATCACTTAATAAGAATGGGGCATTAGCTTCTGTTACATATTCATTATATGTAATTTCTATACCATACTTTTCTTCAACAGCCTTTAGAGCTCTATACCCATAGTAACTGGCTGAATACTTATCACTAGGTGAGCCCATTAACAACAGGCCCACCTTTGGTGTAGTTGGTATTACTTTGTTTTCTTTTTTAGTCTCACTACAACTACTAGCCACTACAGCTAACAGTAAACAGAGTAACACTAAAATTACATTTTTTTTCATAATATCGTCCTAAAAGTAAAATTGACCTTCGTCCATTTTACGATACATTTGATATTTTTCTTCAGCGCCCTGTGCAGCTTCATCAAATAATGCCTCTGCCATATCTTTGTTAATTTTTAACAATGAAGTGTAGCGCACTTCTTTCATTAAGAAATCCTTAAAAGCTTTTTCTGGTTTTTTCGAATCAAGGGAAAATGGATTTTCTCCTGTATTCTTTTTATTTGGGTTATATCTAAACAGATGCCAGTAACCAGATTCAACTGCTTCCTTTTCTCTTTTTTGAGTATCTGTCATTCCGCCTTTAATACCATGGCTAATACAAGGTGCATAAGCAATGATTAAAGAAGGTCCCTTATGGCTCTCAGCTTCTTCAAGAACTTTAATCAGGTGGTTTCTATTTGCGCCCATAGCCACTTGAGCTACATATGCATGACCATAAGTCATCTGCATTAAGCCTAAATCTTTCTTTCTGATTTTCTTGCCACCAGCAGCAAATTTCACAATAGCACCTAGTGGTGTAGATTTTGAAGATTGTCCTCCTGTATTAGAATATATTTCTGTATCAAAGACTAAAATATTGACATCTTTGCCTGAAGCAATTACATGATCTAAGCCACCATAGCCAATGTCATAAGCCCAGCCGTCACCACCAACAATCCAAATAGATTTTTTAGGCAATAAATCTTCATCTGATAAAATCAAATCTTTTAACACCTTAGCCTCGCCAGTTAACGATGTCTCTTCTAAAGCTAATACTAAACGTTTTGAAGCATGCTTGGATGGAAGAGTATCCTCATAGCAATTAATCCAGGCTTCAATAATATCCTCTAGTGCTTCATCTACGCCTATGTCAATTAATTGACGCAAACGAACTTTTTGTCTTCTTCTTCTTTGGGTTACACCATTTAAAATACCAATACCAAATTCAGCATTATCTTCAAACAAGGAATTTGCCCATGCAGGCCCTTTGCCCTCCTTATTTGTACAATAAGGAGTTGAAGGGGCTGAAGCGCCCCAAATTGAGGAACAACCAGTAGCATTGGCTATAATCATTTGATCTCCATAGAGTTGTGTTGCTAAACGAATATACGGTGTTTCACCACAACCAGCACAGGCTCCAGAAAACTCCAAATATGGTGGCACAAATTGACTGCCTTTTAAAGTATTTGAAGCCATTCTATCTAACTTAGGCTGTACTTCGTCCATCATATAGGTCCAGTTCTCTTGCTCATTGATTTCTTCTTTTAAAGGTTTCATCTCCAAGGCTCCTACTGGACATGTTTTCGCACAGTTTTCACAACCAGTACAATCAAGAGGACTAATTTGAATTTTATATTTTAAATCTTCCATGCCTTTCCCTTTAGCATCTAGTAGTGTTCCATTAAATCCTTTGGCTTCTTCATCGTCTAAAAGAAAAGCTCGAACTACAGCATGCGGACAAACAAAGGCGCACTGATTACATTGAATACACTTATCAGCAATCCATTCAGGCACAAAATTTGCTATACCTCTTTTTTCATAAGCAGAGGTTCCTAATGGAAAATGACCATCTTCTCTGCCTTTAAATGCGCTAACAGGAGTATTATCACCAACCTGTTTATTCATCGGCATACATACGTCCTTGATAAACTCTGGAATATCTGTTTGAGCAACCTTTGGTTCTTTCGCATTAGCCCAGTCTTTGCCAATTTCCACTTTATTTAAAAGAGAGATACTATGGTCAACAGCATCGTAGTTCATTTGAACTACAGCATCTCCTTTGCTGCCATAAGTCTTTTTAATGGATTCCTTAAGAAGACTTATTGCTTCTTCAAAAGGTAAAACTTCTGACAATTTAAAGAACGCGGCTTGCATAACCATGTTAGTACGATTACCTAAGCCAACTTCTCTGGCAATTTGATCAGCATCAATTGTATAGAAATTCACATTTTTCTCTGCTAATATTCTTTTTATCTTAGCTGGTAATTTCTCTTCTAACTCGACACCACTCCATGGTGTATTTAATAGAAAGGTACCATTCTCTTTAATCCCTTCTAGCACATCGTATTGAGCTAAGTAGGCTCTTTGTGAACAAGAAACAAAATTAGGTGCATCTACTAAATAGGTTGACTTAATTGGTTCCTTTCCAAATCTTAAATGCGAGATGGTCACTCCACCAGATTTCTTACTATCATAAGAGAAATATCCTTGAGCATATAAATCTGTATTATCTCCAATAATTTTAATAGCTGATTTATTAGCCCCTACAGTACCATCTGAGCCTAGACCCCAAAATTTACATCTAACTCGTTCTACAGGTTCTGTTGCAATTATTGCAACACTTGGTAAAGATGTAAAGGTTACATCATCATTAATTCCAACGGTGAAAGAATTTTTCATTTCACCCTCTATATTATCAAATACTGATTTTAATTCTGTAGGATTAATGTCTTTGGATCCTAAACCATAGCGACCACCAATAATAGCTGGTGAATTAGCTTCCCCAAAATACAGAGAACGAATCTCTTGATACAATGGTTCACCAGCAGCACCTGGCTCTTTTGTTCTATCTAATACTGCAATTTTCCGGACAGTCTTAGGCATACTGTCCATGAAGAACTCTTTAACAAAGGGACGGAACAAATGGACTTTTAGCACGCCTGTTTTTCGACCTTGTGCATTTAAGTAGTCAATTGTTTCTTCTAATGCTTCTGTAACAGATCCCATTACTACAACTACCTCTTCTGCTTCTGGATGTCCATAATAGTTAAATGGCTTATAAGTTCTTCCTGTAATTTCACTTACTTGATTCATATAATCTACAACAATACTAGGTAATTTATCATAGAATGGATTTGATGCTTCTCTACCTTGGAAATAAACATCAGGATTTTGAGATGTACCCTTAACAATTGGGTGTTCTGGATTTAATGCTCTGGCTCTAAATGCAGCTAGTTCTTCCTTAGGTAAAAGAGCCCTGTAATCTTCTTCTTCCAATACCTCAATTTTTTGAATTTCATGAGAGGTTCTGAAACCATCAAAGAAATTTACAAAAGGAAGACTTCCTTTAATTGATGCTAAGTGAGCCACAATAGATAAGTCTGCAACTTCTTGTACACTGCCTCCACAAAGCATAGCAAAACCAGTTTGTCTACATGCCATAACATCTGCATGATCTCCAAAAATAGATAATGCATGAGTTGCCAGCGCTCTTGCGGCAACATGAAAGACACTTGGTAACAACTCTCCAGCAATTTTGTACATATTAGGAATCATTAACAATAATCCTTGAGATGCAGTAAATGTTGTAGTTAGAGCACCTGCTGAAAGAGAACCATGAACGGCACCAGCGGCACCTGCCTCTGATTGCATTTCAGTTACTCTAACAGTTTGTCCAAAAATATTTTTTCTACCTTCAGCAGACCATTGGTCTACATTTTCCGCCATAGTTGATGACGGTGTAATTGGATATATAGCAGCCACATCTGTATAGTAATAGGCGACATGAGCGGCGGCACCATTGCCATCCGTTGTAATTTTAATTTTTCCCACTTTTTTTCCTCCTAAAGTCTGCTCCTTTATTTTAAATTGCTTTCGAGTTGCTGTCTTACAGTTTTTAAGAAATCAAATGTATTTAAAGTTTGACCCTTAATACTAGACAAACTAGCTAAGTCTTTAGTCATATTGCCAGCTTCTATTGTATCAATTGAAGCCTTCTCTAAATTATTGGCAAAAGCAATTAAATATCTGTTGCCATCTAGTTCTCCTCTTTTTCTAAGAGCACCAGACCAAGCAAAAATAGTTGCCATAGCATTTGTAGAAGTTTCTTCACCAGCCAAATGTCTATAGTAATGTCTTGTAACAGTTCCGTGAGCAGCTTCAAACTCATAATATCCCTTAGGAGAAACAAGTACAGAAGTCATCATAGCAAGACTACCAAAAGCCGATGCTACCATATCGCTCATTACATCACCATCATAATTTTTACACGCCCAAATCATTCCACCTTCAGAACGCATTACTCGAGCTACAATATCATCGGTTAGCGTATAGAAATATTCAATGCCTACCTTATCAAAATCTTTTTGATATTCTGCAATAAATATTTCTTCGAAAATATCTTTAAAGCGGTGATCATATTGTTTGGAAATTGTATCCTTAGTACCAAACCAAAGATCTTCCTTCATATCCAAGGCATATTTAAAACAGCTTCTTGCAAAGCTCTCGATTGATTCATCTAGGTTATGCATACCTAAAATAACACCCGGCCCATCGAAATTATGAATGGTCATTGATTTTTCTTGACCACTTTCACCTTTGAAAGAAAGAATTGCCTCTCCTGGCTCATCTGCAATTAACTCAACATCTTTATAAACATCTCCATATGCATGACGAGCAATCGTTATTGGTTTTTGCCAATTTTTCACATAAGGCTCTATCCCTTTTACAACTATAGGTTTTCTAAAAACAGTACCATCTAAGATTGCTCTTATAGTACCATTTGGACTCTTCCACATTTCTTTTAAATCGTATTCTTCCATACGTTGCGCATTGGGAGTAATTGTTGCACACTTTACAGCAACACTATATTTCTTAGTTGCTTCCGCCGCATCAATAGTAACCTGATCACCTGTTTCATCTCTATGCTTTAAACCTAAATCATAATATTCAGTATTTAAGTCAACAAAAGGTCTAATTAGCTCTTCCTTAATACCTTCCCAGATAATACGGGTCATCTCATCTCCATTCATTTCAACTAACGGGGTGTCCATTTTAATTTTTTCCATTATATCTCCTTTACTCTAAAGCTCTTTTCTATCTTCAAATGCATATAATAATGTCATTTCATCAGCAAACTCTAACTCACCACCAATAGGTAGTCCATGTGCAATTCTAGTTACCTTTATCTGAAAAGGCTTTAAAAGTTTGCTTAAATAGAGGGCTGTAGCCTCTCCTTCGACACTTGGATTTAATGCTAAAATAATTTCTTCATAGTCCTCTTCATTATTTAACCGAGTCAACAATTCCTTGATACGAAGATCCTCTGGTCCAATGTTTTCAGCGGGAGACAAACTCCCTTCTAAAACATGATAATATCCTTTGTAATTGCCGTTTTTCTCTAAAGCCATGACGTCTTTAGGGTTCTCCACAATACAAAGGACTTTTTTATCTCTTAATGGGTCACTACAAATACGGCATGGCACCACATCTGTAATACTAAAACAAATAGGACAAACTTCTATTTTTTCCTTTGCATCGAGAAGTGCCTGTCTGAGAGCCTCAACTGTACTCTTATCCATATCTAAAATGGAAAAGGCAATTCGCTCTGCACCTCTTGGTCCAATGCCCGGTAATTTTTTCAGCTCACCAATGAGAGCCATCATAGGTTTTATATAACCAATCATTTCTAAATTACATTCCTGGTAAATTCATACCACCAGTTACTGAACCCAATTCAGAATTTGTCAAATCTTGGACTTCTTTAATTCCTTCATTGACTGCAGCCAGAACTAAATCCTCTAACATTTCAACATCATCACTATCAACTACCTCAGAATCTATCTTAATAGACATCAATTCCATAGCACCTGAAAAAACTACTGTTACAGCGCCACCGCCACTTGATATCTCAACTGTTTTCTGTTTTAATTCTTCCTGCTTTCTAAGCATATCTTCTTGCATTTTTTTAGCTTGTTGCATTAACTTTTGCATATTTGGCATTCCCATTGGACTGACCCTCCTTATTTTAATTATCCTTATTTATTATAACAAAAAAAACCCTTGTATGCCACACAGTAACAGTAAGAAAAGAAGCTCTTTTCCTATTTTCCAAAACAGCTATAGCTCAGTTTTTCGACAACAAAAAGCCACCTGAATTTCAGATGGCTTTTTCCAATCAGTATTATCCTATTTCATTAGCAAAATCTTAAATTGAACTTGAATGAAATTCACTGTTCAATGCTTCATTTTCATTGTAGTTATTATAAAAACCAATTATTTCATCTTGCAATAGTTGACGCGCTTCACTATTGATTGGATGAAAAACATCCTTGAACTCTCCTTCTTTTAATTTCTTAGAAGGCATCGCTATGAAATAGCCATTCTCATTTTCAAGAATTTTGATACCATGAATTACATAAGCATCATCAAGCGTTGCTGAAAGAATCGCTTTAACCTTACCCTCATCATAAGTTCTACGAATTCTAACATCAGTTACCTTTGCCATTTTTACCACCCTTTCGTGTCCATATTTGTATGCACTGGCATTTGATGATTCAATAATAGCACTAATTGTATGACTTTTGTTATAAAAAACACAATATTATTATAAAGATATTTTATAGATGTCACTTCATTTCAATAAAGTCTATTTATAAATTTCCGTCCGAACAACCTAAATAAAACATGCTTTATTAATTCATGTTTAAAATTATAAGTTACTCAAAGTCTCATTTGTTGGTCTTTTTTCTAATTTCTACTATCGGTTAAGAACTATAATGTATTTGTAATGTATGCAAACTTTATCTTATTTTTAATTTCATTATAAGCTTTCTTTATGAAATCATTTTCAGCGAAAGCGAGTAAGGTCGGTCCACTACCGCTCATAAGCACAGTTTCACAACTTTCTTTCACATCTTGTATCCAACTATTAATTTCAGGATACAAGGCTCTTGTTGCTTTTTCAAGGTCATTGGTTAAATACTGTCTGTAATCAATCCCCTTAGTAATTGCCACTTCCATCTTTTCAGAATAGCCCTTATTTAAATAGTTTTCTCCCATTCTATCAAATTCATCATAAACTGTTTTCGTACTCACCCCAAAATCTGACTTAATTACTAATAATGAAGTTTTAGGCAAAGAAGGAATAGGTCTTACCTTTTCACCAGTTCCTTCCACAAAACAAGTACCTCCGATAATGCAAAAAGGAACGTCTGACCCAATACGGCTACCCAGTGTAACAAGTTTACCAATAGGCCAGTCAACATCCCAAAGACAATTTAATGCAAGTAAAGTAGTAGCAGCATCGCTGCTACCGCCACCTAACCCTGCTGCAATAGGAATTCCTTTGTTAAGGGTAATAGTAACACCTCTCATAACCCCTGTTACCGCTCTTAATAATTTAGCTGCTTTTACTATTAAATTATCCTCACCATAGGATAAATCATCTCTATTACCGCTTAACGCAATATTTAAATCTGAACGAGATTCAAAAGTTAAAGTGTCGTGAAGCGCAATACTCTGCATAATGCTATTTAAAGGATGAAGCCCCCTATTATTAAGTGGCTCAACTTCTAATGTTAAATTAATTTTCCCATAGGCTTTTTTAACAATTTTCATTTTCCTTTTCTCCTTAACTATAAATAGGCGCTATTATCCTCAACAACCCACTTTTTACTTTCTTTTTCAATATAATACTTATTGCTTAATATATCATTATTTAATATTTCAAAATTTTTACTAAACTGGTTAAAGGTGTCAGAATTTTTTTCAAAAATTTGCTTATCCTTAATTAGATAGGTAGGGGTAAATGCTTCTATATTCTCTTTCTTTCTTACTTGGTTAAGATAGTGAAAATAATTTGGCATATTAAATTCTCCAGAAGTCATTAAGGCCTCAGGCAATAGTGTTAAATCAATAGATTCTATTTGCTCTTTCTCTACAGAGCCCTTTGTATAATTATCCCAAATAAATGCAGAGCCTTTGTTCATTTTTATTTTCTTTTCAAGAGAATCTTCGGCGCCAACATATCCCAATGTTTCATATAGTTTATTATCTTTCCCTAATACAGGTAATTTCTCACTATAAAAAACTATCATTGTGCGCCTCTTAGTTTTCCCTACCATATCAAATATTTCTTTAACTGAAGCATCTAATTTTTTCAAATCTTCTAAGTACTCATTTATTATATCTTCGTCTGTTCCTGTTGTATAACTAGATTTAGTACCTTCAAGATGAGTAAAAATAAATTGAGGTTTATCAGAACTCTTATTTATAGTATTGCCAATTTCCTTAATTATTAAACTATCTGTAATCGGAATATCTTTATTTTTTTTAGTTAAATCTTCTAAATCCGTAAAGGAATTAAAACCTAAATTTTGGTAAAAAGTTTCTCTTTTATTATCCGTACCTTTTATGCCCATAATACTATGGCTCTCATAGCCATTATTTCTAAAGATACTCGCCAAGCTCATTATAGGTTCCTTTACAAAGATTCCTTTGATTTGCCCACGATAAGGGTATTTTTCTACAGATAATCCTGTTAAAGCTTCATATTCTCCATTTAGATTACTCTGCCCCATATCTGTAATATCTACTGCATAGCCCTGTCCTTCGCTTATCAGCTTTCTGTAATTTGTTAGAGGATCCTCAATATCATTATTCGTCCCAAGTGTTGAGTCCCAAAAGTTAGAGAGCTGTATCATTACAACATTAGGTTGTAAATCACTTTTCTTTTCCTGACTCTTTGCTTTACCATTAAAAACTTTTGCCACCTCTTCTTGAGTCGGTGGTTTCACACCATTTTCTAAATAAAAACGATCATTAAAATAAATGGCCGTTCCTAATGTTTCTACAGATAAAACTTTTCCATTAGTAAGGAGTATCTGAGACATTATTAATTGAATGAATACTGCAAAAACCAACCCAACAATAACACCGCTACTAACTCTTTTCTTCCAGCCTATATCAAATGAATGCATTAAGAAAATTAATCCATATAATACAATCAATGCAAAAATCAAAATTAAAATAAAAGGAACCATAATATCAGAATTTAATTGCCCAAATAAATTTTCTTCTCTAAACACTTCAATATCTGATAGGGTAATTCCTGTTCCTAGAATTGCAAATTTAATATGACTAACTAAAGCTAGAAAAAAGGCTACTACATTCAAAATAGTATAACTAATCCATTTATTGCCAATTATCCCCCATAAAAAATAACCAATTAATGCCACTATAATTACATTAAGCAAATAATAAAATGGCTCTCCAAAAACAAATGAAAAAGCCCACATAATATTGCCTCTTGTTAATGCCTCAATAAAAAATATTAACAAAAACGGATAAAGAATCCAAGGTAATACCGAATACCACCTAGGTGGTTTGAAAACTATACTTCCTCCTTTTTTATTAACAGTTGTTTTCTTAACATAGCCCATTTTTTTACTCATATTACAAAATCCCCCTTGTTTCTCCCTCTTTTTATTATACTAGCAATAATCAAAAAAAACAGTCATAAGCCTTAAAACATAACTATATGCGATAAAAACACCTCTTATAAAAAAGGTGTTTTTTAACTATTTGCTTTTTCGCCAACTGCTTTCAACACTTTTTTCCAATGTCGCTGGTATTTCTCGTATATAAATTCCGATAGCATCAGCAATACCATTTATAATAGCTGGAGCAGCACAAGACAAGCAGTAGGTTCACCAAGCCCTTTAGCGCCAAAAGGACCAAAGGGACCAGGTTCTTCAATGACAACTGTTTTAAGCTCTGGAATATCCATCGCTGTAGGAATCAGATAACTATCAAAATTCAAATTTTTAATTGTTCCCTTTCTAGTTTCAATATCTTCAAACAAACCATAACCTAAGTCCATTACTAAACCACCATTAATTTGGCCAATTACTTCTTCTTTATCAAAAGCATGACCAACATCATTAGCCTGGCTTATATCTACTACTGTTTTCTGACCTGTTCCTAAGTCAACTTCAACTTCAGCTATACAAGCACCATACACATAGCAAAGATATGCATCCCCATTCCCTTTTACTGGATCCTATACTAAATCATCAACTGTAAACCAGCCATTTTTTGGACATATACTAAAAAAGTAGACAGGAAAAAGTGAAACATGTTTTAAATAAGTAGACACATAAGAAAGGATAAAATTATGAATAATTACAAGAAATACGATGAAGAATTTAAAAAAAGTATTGTTAATTTACACCAAAACGGTAAAACTCAATCCCAACTTTCTAAAGAATATGGTGTCTCCATGTCTGCTTTACACAAGTGGATTAAACTTTATTCTCAGGTTAGAATTGATGATGATACTATTCTAACCGCTAAGCAGATTAAGGATCTTCAAAAGCGTAATGCTCGACTCTAGGAGGAAAATATCATTTTAAAAAAAGCAATTGCCATATTCACGCCTCACTCAGACAAAGATTAATGGCTGTTCATACCCTTCGTTTTCAGCACGCTATCTCTTTTCTTTGTCATGTCCTTAAAGTGAACCGCAGCTCCTATTACAAATACTTTTCGGAAAAACTTTCTCCTAGAACTATTGAGAATTAAAAACTCCGTCAGCTTATTCTCGGAGATTTGTCATCTTACTAAGAGACGTATTGGCCCATCTAAGATTAAGGCTCTTCTTTCCTATGACTATGGCATCAACATCAGTATTGGTAGAGCGAGCCGCCTGATGACTGACATGAATCTTCCTAAAATGCCTACTATCAAACTTCGGTTTATTCATCCGAGGTCTATTCCCAATTTTGATTGCCCTAACTACCTAAATCAAAATTTTAATGTTCCTCAGCCCAATCAAGTCTGGGCTAGTGACATTACCTATATTAATTTAAATGCCTCTTTTGCTTATCTCTGTGTTATTATGGATTTATTTTCTCGTAAAATTATTGCTTGGAAGCTCTCTCTTAAAATTGATACTTCTCTTGTTAAGGATACTTTTATCAAAGCCTTTTATTCTCAAAAACCTTCTACTTCTCTTATTTTTCATTCTGACAGAGGTTCCCAATATACTTCTTTTATCTTTAGAAAGCTCCTTGATTCTTTTGGTATCATTCAATCTTTTTCTAAGCTTTCTCATCCTTGGGACAATGCTGTCGTTGAGTCCTTTTTAAATATATGAAAAAAGAAGAAATTCTTCGTAGGTCTTTTTCTTCCTTTGCTCAAATTAAGCTTTCCTGCTTTGAACACATTGAGGGCTTCTACAACCCCCTATACGTCCCCACTCTGCTAATAACATTCTTTCTCCTAATTCCAAAGAAGACTATTTTTTCACTTCTATTAAAACTTAATTTCACTTTTTCTATCTACTCTATTGACATTCTTCCAAGCCTATCAGGCAGACTTGTTAGTTGATTATCCTTAAACGTTTTAAATTATTTAGGTTCCCTATACCTAATGGTAGACTTGTTAAGTTTTTGTATTTTAAATATAATCTTTTTAAATTAGTAAATGCATCTATACCAGTAATATCTGTTAGTTCATTATATTCTAACTGAAGTTCTTCACAACTTAACACATTGTTATCCATCTTATCATTAACACTTTTTCCAAACTTTTTTTGCAACTACCTCCGCTGTATAGGTGTTGGGAAATTGCTGAGCAAAAGTAACTTCATCTTTATCAGAAATATCCTCGTTAGTTTGATTACTTGCACTTTCTACTGGTTGATTGACAATGGCTAGGTCTCCAACTTTACCGAACTTGGCTTCTTCTACAATAACATTAGGATTTTCCGATTGAACAGATGTAAGCTTTTCCTGAAAATCACTAGATTCTTTCGCTTTTATAGAATGGTTTCCAGTAAAACTTACGATAGTAAATAGTAACGCTATTATCAACAGGCATATAATAGCCTTTTGAACATGCCTAAAGTTTGATTTTCCATGACTAAACCTTCTTCCTTATAAAATATTTTTTTATGCCTTTATTATAATATAATAATATATATTTATTTGTCAATATTGAAAAAACGAACTCAAAAACCACTTCTGCTCTATACTTCTAACACTAATATTCACCATTTTTATTCTTTCATATACTCTAGCAATTATTAGTCGCTACATTCCTAGAATTACATTTCTATAACAATCTAAGAAATTATAAAAAACAGCTAAAAAATGTTAATATATGTATTGTATAATTGCTAATTGTATGATATATTTTTATTGTAATATTTTTCATATTTTTGTATCCTCCACCATAAAAAAGCCAATCCATTAAGGATTGGCTTTTTTATTATTCACATAAATATTAAAATAACATAAATTTTCATAATACGCATGATGTAGCAAAGCGCCCTAAACACTATGTTTAAAGTTTTCTATCATTACATAATTTTCAATAAAAAAAGGTGAATTGGGTAGTATTAATTAACACCAAATAATAGCGTATTCTGTATTTTTTGTAAATAGTTTTATTTAATCATCTTTATAATATCGTATTATTATTCTTTTATTAAAATCACAGTTTTCGCCACGCCCATCTGCGACTGTATTCTAACCACAAAATATACTACATATTCTTTTTTAATTATCTGATTTTCTGGAGCAATTCCATTACTACCAATTAAATCAAAAGAAACTGTGTAAAAGAGTTCTAAATAATTCAATGCCTATGTTAGAGTTTCTGAAAAGTCAGTACTTGGACTACCTATTGTTGTATTAAATGCAAAATTAACAGAAACTATATCGTTTATCATATCATTCCCACTAATTGTATAGTTTCCTATCCATTATTAGGTTGTGTAGATTTAAGCTTTTATAATTAGTTTAATTACCAATATTTTCTGTTAGACTTGTTAGTTGGTTGCTGTATGAGTATTAGAAAATGGTTGTGCAAAATTGACTTTACCTTTAGTAGTAGTTTCTTCAGCATTTAATAACTGAGATGAAATAAAGATTAAACTAATACATAAAATAATTAGACTTTGACCTTTCATTATTTGATATCTTTTTATGTTCTTTATTATATGTTAAAAAGTATAATCCACACAATAACAATTTCATAAATAAAAACCCTTCAACCACATTGGTTAAGGGATTTTAAAATGGCGTGCCTTGAGGGATTCGAACCCCCGACCTTCTGATCCGTAGTCAGACACTCTATCCAGCTGAGCTAAAGGCACATATGGCGGAGAAAGAGGGATTTGAACCCTCGATACAGTTTAACACCGTATACTCGCTTAGCAGGCGAGCGCCTTAAGCCACTCGGCCATTTCTCCACATTTATACTTAAATGAGCTGGCGGAGAGGGTGGGATTCGAACCCACGGCCCCTTGCGGAGTCACTGGTTTTCAAGACCAGCTCCTTAAGCCACTCGGACACCTCTCCAAACTTATCAAGCAAAAAAAATTATAACATGAATAGACCTTAATGTCAATTCATTAGACAATTAAAAAACTCTGAAAGAAGGGAGTTTATTCAACAACCTTCTTTCAGAGTTTTAAAATGTAAATAATGTTATTATTTCTCTCTTTAACGGTTTTCTCTACATCTTCAATAACTTTCTGATAACCTGTGAAACGACATAGATTTCCTGACAATCCTCGACGTATTTCCTCCCGACTTGGGGACAGGATTACCCTCTAAGAAAAAAGTGGCTGAAAGCACTAATCCCGGGGTGCAAAAACCACATTGGATAGCCCCAGTTTCTACAAAGTTTTTTTGCAAATCAGAAAGACTTCCATCAGCTTTTTGAATACCTTCAATAGTGGTAATTTTTTTACCATCAGCCCAAATAGCCAAATAAATACAGGAGTCTAAAACACTACCATTTACAATAACTGAACAGGCACCACATTCCCCTACACCACAACCTTGTTTAGCGCCAGTTAATTCTAATTTATTTCTAAGCATTTCTAATAAAGACATTTTAGTATCAATAGTAATTATCTGTTCAATACCATTAATGGTACAAGTAATTGTCTTATTCATAGCATTCACCCACCTAGCGCTATTTCCAACCCCCTAACAGGTAAAGCCCTAATTAATTGTTCTCTAAAGGCTTTTGAAGCTCTCCATGAATCTCTAGCATTAGTACTTTCAAGGCATTTTTCTCCAATAGCAATTAAATTTTCTTCATTAATCTTTTTATTTTTACCAAAATTTTCAGCTTCTTTTGCTCTTAAAGGAGTTGGACCTGCTACACCAAAAGCAATTTTCAAATCTTCAATTAAACCTTCTTTTTCCTTAACTAAAACACTGCAACCTAAGGTTGCAATATCCATTGCTTTTCTTTGACTAAATTTAATATAACGTCCATTATAACCTTTATAGTTTTTTTCTTCTATAACAAATCCTTTAAGAATTTCACCTTTTTTTAAATCAACTTGACCAGGGCCTTTATAGAAATCATTAATAGAGACATCTCGTTCTCCTGATGGACCAACTAATTTAAGAATAGCATCAAAAACACATAGAGTTGAAGCCATATCTGCTGAAGTAGCACCATTACAAATATTACCACCAATAGTTCCAGCGTTCCTCAATTGGAGGACCGCCTACCGTGCCACAAGCAGTGCTTAGACTGGCTAAATGGCGTCTCACCACTGGGATATGGGTATCAACTTCTTTAAAAGTTGCTGTGGCCCCTATAAAGATATCTCCATTATTTTCTCTCTTAATTGCTTTAAGTTCTGGTATCCTCATAATGCCTACCCAGTCCTTATCCACATATCCTTCTTTCCTCTCTCTGCTTTTAATGAGGACATCTGTGCCACCAGCAATTATTTGTCCATTAGCTTCACTGGCAGCAGCAATAGCTTCTTCCAAAGTTTGTGCCTCTAAATAGCTTTTCATCTGATACATGTCTTCTCCTCCTAACTTCTAGCCTCTCTTTAAGGCTTCAACTACTTTTTGTGGGTGAATCGGTAGGCTATTCAATTCCACACCAATGGCATAAACAACTGCATTTCTAATTGCAGGTGCTGGACCACATGCAGGGGGCTCTCCTAATGCTTTGTTACCAAAAGAACTGATTGGATCATTTTTTTCAACAAAAGCACACTGTAAATCTGGCATATCCATAAAAGTTGGCATCTTATAATCTAAAAGATTATTGTTTAAAGGTTTGCCTGTTTTAGCATCATACTTTAATTCTTCAGCTAATCCATAGGCAATCCCCATACTCATCCCTCCATGAACTTGCCCCTCTGCTAATAATGGGTTAATAATTGTTCCTGCATCATGAACATTCATAATATCTACTATGTTAACCTTTCCTGTTCCCACATCAACTTCTACTTCAGCAAACGTAGCACACGCTGCATAGGAGTTTGTTAGACAGGTATAAGAGACATCGGCTGTTAAGCATGAGCCTTTGTGAATATCATAATAAGTTTTTAAAGCTAATTCTCCTAAGCTTTCAATAATAGCTCCACTATTTTTATAAACAATATTACCATCAACAATATCAATCATATGAGGGTCAATTTTAGGATAAAATACTTTAATAGCTTCTTTAATCTTTACCTTTAACTCTTTGGCACCCTTTCGAATAGCTAATCCCGTTACATAAGTTTGCCTTGACGCAAAAGATCCAGGATCAAAAGGCGCAATATCAGTGTCAGTTGTTTTATCAACAATAATCCACTCAAAAGGTACCCCAATAATCTCAGCCCCGTCATTTGGGCTAAAACAGTGTCGGAACCCTGACCAATTTCTGTAGCACCTAACATTAATTTTATACTGCCATCTTGATTTAAAATTAAGCGACAACCTGCAATTTCAATGCCTGGTGCCCCTGGCCTTGTATTAGAACCATAACAGACAGTAGATAAACCTATACCACGTTTTACTCTAGCAGTTTCTTTTTCCTTTAGGGTTCTTTTTCTCTCATCCCAATTAAATGCTTCTTTGCCTTTTTCAATACATTCTGTTAAACCATTGGTGAAATGCTCAATTTGATTATAATAAGCAACATCACATTCCTTAACAACATTTTTCAATTGAAATTCAATAGGATCCATTCCTAACTTTCTAGCTATTTTATCAGTCATTGCCCCTACTGCAAAAGCAATTTGCGGAGTCCCATAACCTCGCATAGCGCCACCAGTTGCTGTATTCGTATAAACTGTTGTACTATGAGCTCTATAGTTTTCCATATTATATAAAATATGAATATTTTCTTCTCCCACAAATGTAACAGAATGACCATGAGAAGCATAGGCTCCACCTTGAGAAATAATCCTTGTTTCAATAGCATTAATAAGACCTTCCTTTGTTACACCCATTTTCAACTTACAATAAAAAGCATGGCGGGTGCGGGTCCAACTGAAAACTTCTTCTCTAGTTAAAGTAATCATTACTGGTCTACCCCCAACAGCCATAGACATAGCAACTGTTAAAGGTTCAATAACAACATCTTGTTTGTTACCAAAACCACCACCAATAAATGGCTTAATTACGCGAAAAGAACCTATAGGCATATTAAAAGCATCTCCTAAAATATGTCTCACTAAATGAGGAATTTGTGTTGAAGACACACATACCCATCTACTATCCACATCTTGATATGCATATGCTGTCTGGTTCTCCATTTGGCAGTGCTGCACAATTTGTGTTCTATAGTCATCTTCAAATATATAATCAGCTTCTTTAAAAGCCCTTTCTACATCTCCAATATCTGTTCTTGTATCAGCAATAAGGTTGCCTGTTCCAGCATGAATTTAAGTAGCCCCTTCAGCCATTGCTTCCTCTGGTGTTAGATAAAAAGGAATAACCTCATACTCTACCTTAATCTTTGACACGCCTATTTCAGCAGCCATTTCACTTTCAGCAATAACACCAGCAATTTCATATCCATATAAACGAACCTTCTTTGTTAATATAGAACGATCTAAACAATCACCAGCATCTGGTAAAATACTATGAGGATGACCCGCTGTTGTAAACGGATAATCCGGCACATCGTCTGGTGTTAAAACCTTAATGACACCCGGAACCTTTAAAGCTTCACTTACATCCAGTGATTTTACATACCCATGGGCAATAGTGGCCCTGCAAATCTTCCCGTAGAGCATTTTCTTCTTAGGTAAATCATCAGTATATTCAGCTTTTCCAGTTACCTTTGAGATAGCATCCTAGCGGGGAGAGTTCTTACCAACTACATTAAACTCCATTATGACACTCCCTCTCTATTTTTTGTAAAAATACCATCTATTTAAGCCAATGTCAACCTCTTTTTAACCTTTAGAAAATAGTAACGGTTACATCATTTGTAATCAATTATAGGATTTTATATCAAAAATAAAAGATAAGTCTCTTTCAGTGTTCATAAAAGCTTTTAATATTTTAAATTTCTATTTTTATTTTTTCAATAAATAATTCTCTTTGTTTCGCCTCTTTTTTGTGTTACTACAATGTAACCAAACAATATTACTAATGCCTATATCTGAACAAATACTATTAATTAATCCATTTTCAATTGCACGCTTAGCAAGTTTTTTATCAGTGCTTGATGTAGTAATAATAGTCGTCTTCTTAATATTTGTAAGTAAATCTTGCAAACCCTTTTCTGTAATTTTATAGGCAAAGTCTTTTAACATAACTTTATCAAAAAACCCTTTAAAATTGCAGGCATAGAAAACCACCATATTGGAAAAATAATAATCAATTCATCAGTTATTCTTAGCATTTCCTGATATTTGCCTACTAAAGAATCACTATACTTGCCTTCAGCAAATAAGCCTAACTCTAACTCTGTCATTATCGGATTAAAACCATCTTTATTTAAATCAATAACCTGATAGTCCCTTCCTTTCTGGTCTATACATTCTCTAACAATATCAAAAATTGCTTTGTTAAAACTCCCATGCCAAGGATGGGCAAAAATTAGTGTAGTCATTTTTTCCTCCTTTAAAACATTCATTTTCCATATTCAATCACAGGTCTATTAAAATTCATCTTATTATATGGTTGCTATAGACTCTTTTTATTAATTTATCTAGGTTTTTCCCAAGACTATTCGTAAAACAATAATAACCATTTACAAAGCGTGTATTAAATAGCCCTATAGTAATATTATAAAACATCACTAACCTACTTATCATTGGACAAACAAACAATAAACCAAGAATTACTTTCTTTAAAATTGTAAATGCTTAAGTTTATAAAATACACTTATCTTTTTCCTTTCTTTATGAAATAATAAATCAATTTTGTCTAAAATCATTCACTCCTTTATATATAATAGGTATAATAACATAGAAGTGAACATGAAAGGAGCCTATATATGTATTATGTAGGCATTGATATTGGTTCAACAGCAGCCAAGACCATTGTCATTAAAAATAATGAAATTATTAAAGAAAAGCTTCAACCAACAGGTTGGAATAGCCGAAAAACAGCAGAGGAAATAAAAAGCTGGTTAATAGCTGAAGGTATTCCTGAAAAGGAGAGCATTTATATCGCAACTGGTTATGGAAGAGTTTCAGTTCCCTATAGCCATAAAGTTATAACAGAAATAACTTGCCATGGTAAAGGGGTTACCTATCTCCATGGGCAAGATGTAACCATAATTGATATTGGTGGTCAAGACACGAAAATTATTGCTTTAGAAAATGGCATTGTCACTAACTTTATTATGAATGATAAATGTTCAGCTGGTACAGGTCGTTTCCTAGAAATTATGTGCAACACACTTAATGTTTCTATGGAAGAGCTCTTTAAATTAGCTGAAGCTGGTAGTAATGTAACCATTAGTTCAATGTGCACTGTTTTTGCAGAATCTGAAGTAATAAGCTTAATTGGCCAAGGGTCAGATAGAAAAGATATTAGCTATGGTATCGTAGATTCTGTCATCCAAAAAGTAGCCCAATTAAGCAGTAAAATAAACAGTCAGGCTTTTTTTCTAACAGGAGGACTATACCAATTTCCTTATTTAGCCAAAGCCTTGGCTAAGACTTTAGAAAAAGAAGTAATGACTCATCCACAAGCTCAATTTGCTGGCGCCATTGGCGCTGCACTATTAGCTGAAAATTTAGATAGGAGATGAAACCATTGGAAAAAAACAAATTACCAGAAATTTTTGAAACATTTGACGAGGCAAGACAACAAGGCTTCATAAAAATGAAGAACTTTAAAGACAACGGAGAAAAAGTTGTCGGTATTTTCTGTACCTATGCGCCTAAAGAAGTTATTTATGCAGCAGGGGCGCATCCAGTAGGCCTCTGTTCGGTCAGTGATGAAACAATTGGCGAAGCAGAAAAACATTTACCAAAAAATCTTTGTCCTCTCATTAAATCAAGTTATGGCTTTGCCATTACAGACAAATGTCCCTACATCTATTTTTCAGATGTTATTGTTGGAGAAACTACTTGTGATGGTAAAAAGAAAATGTATGAACTTTTAAATGAAATAAAAGATACCTATGTTATGGATTTACCCAATAATCCAACAAAAGAATCTGGACAAAAACTCTGGGAAAATGAAGTAAAACTTTTCAAGGAAAAACTTGAAGACAAATTTAAAGTTAAAATAACAGAAGAAAAGTTAAAAGATGCTATAAAGCTATGTAATCATGAAAGAGCTCTCCTCCAAGAACTCTACAACCTTCCAAAATTAAGACCAACACCTATTTCAGGCACTGAGCTTCATACTATTCTTTTTGGGTCAGGTTTTATGTTTAATAAAGAAGAACAAAGCATCCAAATGCGTGAACTTATTGACAATCTAAAAACAAAATACGCTAATAATGAATGTGAAATTAGCCCTGATGCTAAAAGAATATTAATTACAGGCTGCCCTAGTGGTGGTGTCCAAGCTAAAATAGTGAAACCACTTGAAGAAGCTGGTGCTGTAGTTGTATGCTTTGAAAACTGTATCGGTACCAAAAACTTCAATAACTTAGTAGATGAAAATGAAGAACCCATAAAAGCCATTGCAGAACGATACCTTAAAATACCTTGTTCTGTTATGTCCCCTAATGAAGGGCGACATGAAGAACTTGAAAAATTAATTGACGAATATCAAGTTGATGGCGTTATTGATGTAGTTCTTCAAGCCTGCCATACCTACAATGTAGAAACAGAACGAGTAAAAAGAACAGTTAATGCCAAACAAACCCCTTACATGAGTCTTGAAACAGATTATTCAACATCAGATTCAGGACAAATTAAAACTCGACTAGAAGCTTTTCTGGAAATGCTCTAAATGCTTAAGCCCATATCAAAAAGTCTAGAAGATAGCTAACGCTAAATGAATAAAATTATAAACACTCAGGTTATCAAGCCTGAGTGTTTTTTATAAATTAGCAAAATAAAAGACAGCTAACTTAATTGCTTTTTTAATATAATATTAGTCTTGACAAAATAACAGAACAAGTTTATTATTAGACTGAACGTCAGTCTAATAATAAAAATAATGAAAAGAGGAATATTATGCGGGATGTAAAAAACGCTGATGAACGTAAAAATGAAATCATGGATGTAGCTGAAGAACTATTTACTCTAAAAGGCTATGATGATACAACTATTAGCGAGATTATTGAAAAAGTAGGTGTAGCTAGAGGAACAATCTACTACCATTTTAAATCTAAAGAAGATATTATGAATGCTCTCATTGAACGGCAAACCAGCAAACTTTTAACTGAGGCTGAGCTAATTGCCAATGATAAAAGTATCCCTGTACTTAAGCGTATGATTAAAACCCTTATGTCTATGAACACCTACAAGGATAATCCTGTAAATCCAATTACAGAAGCACTACACAAACCCCAGAATGCTTTAATGCATCAGAAAATCGAGGAGACAATATTAAAAAAAGTCCCACCAATTCTCTTAGAAATTACAAAAGATGGAATTAATGAAGGAATATTTGATACAGCATATCCTTTTGAAAGTATAGAAATGATTATTACCTATAGCAATACTGTATTCAACAATTATTTGGAAAACTTAACACAAAAAGAACTTGTTCAAAAAATCAAGGCATTTATTTACAATTTAGAAAGACTATTTGGTGCTAAAGCTGGCACTTTTGCCTCATTAGTAGATATATTTATTTATCGCAGACAACAATAGAGAAAGCGAATCTTCAAGAGAAAAGTAAAATCAAAAAGAAGCAGGAGAATAAAATAGAAGAAATGATACAAGTTTCCGAACTAGCAAAAAGCTATAAAAAAATAAAGCAGTTGATACTATTAGCTTTAAGGTTTATAAAGGGGAAACCCTTTGTATATTAGGGCCAAATGGTGCTGGTAAAAGCACAAAACCATTAATATGCTTATGGGGGCTCTGTTGCCTGACAAAGGCAATATTTATGCTCCCTTTGTTTTAGCCCACAGACCAGAGCTATTGATTATGGATGAGCCTACAGTAGGTATTGATCCTCAGTCTCGAAACCACATACTGAAATCTGTAATGAACCTGCGAGAACAAGGGATAACCATTATCTACACCACCCATTATATGGATAAAGTAGAGAAAATTGCCTCCCGCATTATAATTATGGATAAAGGCAAAATTATTGCCTCTGGAACAAAAGAAGAAATAGAAGAGAATATAAATAAAGAAAAAATAATTTATATTAAAGGCAGTAACATGAATATACTGAAAACAAATAAACTCTTGACCATTAAAGGTATTAGGAAAATAAAATTAAGAAATAATATTCTCCAAATTTTTTCAGACAAACATGTAGAAAATTTGAACCAGATAATCCCTGTACTTATAGCACAGGGATGTAAAATTTATGATATATCCGCCCAGGCACCTAGCCTTGAGGCAGTTTTTCTATCTCTTACTGGGCGCTCTCTTCGAGATTAAGGAGGAAAGAATGTATAAATTTAAAACCATACTAAAGATGGATTTAAAAAATCTATTTACAAACCCTATGCAATTAATTGTGAATATATCCTTTCCTTTGCCCTTAGCTCTCATTATAGGCTTTATTACAAAAGGGCTGTACGGAGAAGCATTTACTTCTTTTAATTATTACTGTTTAACAATGTTTGTCTTTGCTGCATTACAAAACTCAACTGTAGCAGCAAATAGTTTTATGGAAGATCGTATTGTAAAAGCGAATATGCGCTTATGTACTGCGCCAGTACCAAACTTCTTCATCTATTTTTCAAAGATTCTGGCTTCCTTTCTGTTTGGTGTATTTTGCCATACTATTGTTGGACTTTTCTTTTTCATTATCGTAGGCGTTAATCTAGGCAATGGTCTAACAATATTTTACCTCTGGTTGTTACTCTGTGCCCTTGAATTGTTTGCCGTCAGTTTTGCTATTTTGTTTTGTTATCTATTAAAAAATGAAAAAGTGGTAAATCAAATACAGTCTAATGCTGTTATGATTGTTTGCCTTTTAGGAAGTGTTTTCTTTCCCATTGACAGCTTAGGAAGGCCCAGCATTTATCAGCTACATATCACCTGCCTCTTGGATAGTAGAAGCTGCTTTTCAGGCAATTTATGCCCAAGGTTTCGCTTTGCTTGGATGGTGTAGCGCAGTATGTTTTTTAATATCGATTCTGTGCATTTTATTATGTGGCAGGCTTTTTAATAGGGAGGATTATCTATGAAAGCAGTTTTAGTAAATAACTTTGTACCGAAAAAACAGGGCATCCTTTTACTACTGATTTTTACAGCTGCAATTTTCACCAGTAATATGCCTGCATCAAAATGGAATGTTGCGATTATATCTACTGACAGTATTAGGATAAATGAAGATGCAGTAAACATTACACGTGTAGAAACATCGCCACCTTTTTCTGATTTAATATTAGGCCGATACGACGCTATAATCTCTATAAATGAAAGTAGAGAATACACAATAGAAAGTATTAAAAATAAGGAGACCGCAAGGAAAATAGTTGATGCTTTAGAGAAGGGAGAAAGAGCACCGTCAATCTTTGGCGAAAGAGGTGTAGGAACAAATATACTTGGATTTTTAATTCTGTTCCTACTTTTTATCTGGAGGAATGGCAATAGGCTTATATGCAGATGATAGACAAAAAGGTCAGCTTACCCGTATTTCAGCTTCTTCAATAAATATTAGCATATATTTATTATCCCAATGCATCTTTGCCTTTCTTTTTTGTTTTTGCCTACTATTGCCATTTTGTTGGTGACAAAATACATCATAAGACTGGAGCTTGGATATAATCTACTAGAGCTAGTTGGTCTCATCGCCCTTATCTGTGCTTTTTCCAGTACATTCTGCCTTGTTTTATTCTCTATTCTTTCTAATAAAAATGATTCAGCTAAGATGATTGGAAATGCTATTATAATACTAACAACTATCCTTGCAGGAGGATTTTATTCCTTTGACAAAGGCAATCCTATTTTTGAAGGTATTAGTAATATTCTGCCACAAAGAGCCTCTCTGACTATAGCTGCTGGAATGGAAGAAAATGTTCTCCTTTTATCCTGCCTCCCTTCCTTGACTTATATAATAGTATTAATGTTAATTTTCTATATTTTTGCTGTATTGAAAACAAAGCGGGACTATTTAGGAAAGTGGTGAAAACAGGTGTAGCAAATTTGCTGCACCTTCGAGGTTTAATTATCACTATCTCCATATTCATATTAATGTTTTCCATCTATCATACTTTTAATTTGTTCATCTGACATCTCATAGTGAAAAAAATTACTATAGAAATATTTTATTTCAGTTTCCAATTTTTTACGATTCAATGTTTCTGGATACAGTTTATTCATCATCCAAAAAATAATTAGAGATTGCTCCACAGTTCTATTCCCACCATATATGAGCTACAGTTGGCGTTGCATAAATTTCTTTGTTTTTAATCGACAAAGTGCTGTTAGTATACAATAATCAACCTGAAGGGAAATAAAAACAAATTATTTTTTTGTATTTTTTTAAATCTCAAACCAAGAATAGTACCTGCTAGCAACATTATTATTCCACTTATTACTACCATGTTACCACTCGTTTTTGGCAAAATATACTTGACCTTCTGCAACAGCTGAAGCCAGTCTAATTGGAGCAGTAGTAAATAACATCGCTATTATTAATAGACATTATCACATATTCAGTTACTTTTTTCTAACTTTTATATTTCTTAATTGCCCTATAACTTCCCAGACAACCTATGCCTAAAGTAATTAAACTAATTAATAATAACTTACCATTACCTGTTTTAGGCAAATAATATCTATTTACATTGTTACTATAATTATCATAATAATTATTAATGTTAGGATTTGTAGGCTTTTGATTCCCTCCTGTTACAGTAATATTAATTGTCTTCGTTAGATTAGTGTTTTTATTCACTGCTATAATAATAGGATATTCACCTACATTATTTTCTACTTTACCAGAAAGAATTATCGAAGAAACGCCATCTTCATCGGTCTGGTAATTCCAAGCCTTAGCTTCTGCTTTTTCTAATATATTTAAATTATTTACTTCTTCTTCAGTAATAGTAAACTCTTTTGCTTGCAAAACATATTTATCATCTGTTACTATGTCACTCAGTAAACTTACCTTTACATCTGTTACAATAACGCTATAATTTTGACTTGTAGGAACAAATTGTGCTATATAGTTATCGCTTGATGTCACTGTTATATCTGGATTTACCCAAGTCCATATCCCTTGTAAGTTACTTTCATTTATATTTCTATCCACTGAACCAATAACACCATTAACCACCCCTCCTGTTAAAGTTATCTCTGATAATTTCTTACTACTTGAAATTACGCTAGCTATAGGCTTGCTTACAACAGCAGGATTAGCTTTTATAATGGTAGCGCTCATCGTTTGTGGTACATCATAACTAAAAAAGTAATTATTGGTAAAATCTCCCTCAGCATCCATAAATATATATGAATTGATATCATCTAATGGTAAATCAGTTTTAATTTCATTCATTCCTACATCTTTACTAATAAAATGAAGATTAGCTAAATCTGAAATTGCTGCAGTAATATGTTCTTTTTCACTACTAACTAAATTATTCAATACAATATCAATGATTACATCTGTTGTGCCATCATATATTTTATCTTGAAAACCTACTTTTATAGTACATTCTCTTTTGTTTATCTTAAAGTTGACTACATTAACATTATTATAATTACCAATACCAATAATATTCACTTTTGCTAATCCAGCATTAACATTGTCAGTATAATTAAGCATATAGTCTATACCTTCTTCTAATGTTGTCCCTCCACTTGTTATAACTGGTTTTGGTTCTGCTTCATTCCCATTATAAGTTTGATCTGAAATTGGATCAATTTTACATGTAGCAATATCTGTAATTCCATTTGAAAGATTTAATTGTATTTTATCTTTTGTCTCAACATTATCATTATTGATAAATACTCCTGGTTCTATTATCGTAATACTTGCATAAATCATACCTTCTTTTTTTACTGAACCATCTAAATTAAAATAATCATCAATATTAACAGCATTATTATCTGTATCTGTATATTTAATTAGTACAAAATTAGGATTTGGAGCTATTTCATCATCTTTTTTATTTGCATAGTAACCAAGTTTTGAAAATCTAATTTACTTAAATCACTCTTTTTTCCTATCCCATATGCTTTTCCTTATTGCTTGAGGACTAAACTATCTTGCATCATATTACCATAATTAGTAAAACCATAAGACTGTAATTGCTCAGCAAAATTAGTAGGAAATAAGTTATTTGAAAAATCAACAAACTCCATTTGAATATTCTTAAAATATTTAAAACTGTCAGGAAGATTTGTTAATTTATTGTGTTTTATATCTAAAATTTTTAGATTTATCAAATCTCCTATACTATCTGGCAAACTTGTTATTTCATTATTAAACGCATGCATATATTGCAAATTAGTTAGCTTTCCAATACTCCCTGGTAAAGTTTTAATTTTATTATTTCCAAAACCTATATTTTCTAATTTAGAAAATATTTCAATTCCAGTAAGGTCTGTTAAATTAGATCCATCAATACTAAGCCCTTTACAATTTTGTATATCCTCATCTATCACACCAGTAATTTCTTTTCCAAAATAATTTGCTATCACTTTTGCTGTATACGTATTTGGGAATTGTTGTTCAAATGTTACAATCCCTCCTTTCACGTCTTTTCTGTACCAATCATCAAACTCTCCTTTTGATAATGTTCCCGCAAATAATGAGCCTGTATTTACTAAGAAAAAACATACTAACAATAGTAAGAATAATTTTTTTCATTTTAGTATCTCCTTTTTAAATATAGTATTATTAGTATAATTATAATAAATATAATTGATATCGTAAATAATATCATGCTATTTTTTTGAATTACTTTTTTGTAAACAGTTTCATTGAGTCATAATAATTATTATTTTTCTAAAATTGAATAAAAGAGAGCAATAAATATTATTTTAGGATTTGTATAATCAAATATAACATGATATATTTATTATAGATTTTTCATATTTTGTGTCCTTGGAGTTCAGAGAAGCCAGCCCATTGCGAATTGGCTTTTTTTGTTATCCTATATTTCTCAAACAAAAAAAGACATATCTTTTCAGAACATGCCTTCTTTTGTAAATAAAAATCCTACTTATTAGGTAGGTACATTAAAATTATATCATATCATATTTTATATGTCTATAGCAAAACTCCCTAAGCTTATTGCCTAGGAAGTTTTACCTTAAATAAAAAGATTAAAAGGTACTTGATGTCACATTAATTACCGCTAAATAATAATGGAAGGGTTATACTTAAGCGGGTTATTTTCGAGAAGAACAAGAAGAAAATATCGGAAACAATCAAGCCATCATATCCATTCAAATATTCTGAATTAAGACTTTAAAGCAAATTGTAAAAATCAAATTTGCTTTGGTGATATTACCTATATACCAACCCAAGAAGGAATAATCTATTATAGCGTATTTATTGATTGTTTTACAAGAAAGATTGTAGGGTACAGTATTCGCTCACACATGAGATTAACAATGGTTATAGAAAGCTTAGAAATGGCAATTATCAAAGAGAAACCCAAAGCAGGGCTAATTTTTATATCGATTTTATGAAGTAATACAACATTATCATTTTATCCATAGCTACTTACGTAAAGGAAACCCATACGATAATCCAATGATGGAATCATTTTACAAATCATTCAAGGGAGAGGTAATGCTAATAAAGCAAGAGTCATGCAATCGTAGATACACATGAATATCTTGAGGATCACTATAATAAAAAGCGGATGCATTCAAGTTTGGCATACTTAACCCCTTCTCAATTTGAGGTGTCCACCTAATTATCTTAACTATTGTGTCCACTTTTCTATTGACACGCCAAACTTAATTTCACTTTTTTCTATCTACTCTATTGACATTCTTCCAGCTGAACATCAATAACTGGAGCTTTTGTTTCAACATGCGTAGATTGTTCCTGCGTAGTAGCAGATTTTTCAGGTTGAATTGGCTTTTCAGGTTGAATTGGCTTTTCTGGTTGAATTGGCTTTTCAGGTTGAATTGGCTTTTCTGGTTGAGGCAATATGACTTGTTCCTGCTTAGCTGCTGATTCTTCTGCCTTTAAAGAATGTGGTTGTGCAAAACATAAGTTAGCGAATAACATAGCTATTATTAGTAAACACATAATAGCTTTTTTGAACGTGGCTAGACTTTGACTTTTCATGGTTTTTACCTTCTTTCTTATTAAATATTCAGTCTGTCTTTTTGTTCCCTTAGGTGTACACTATAGAATACAGTTTGTGCAATAAAAATTTATAAAAAAGAGAATATTTTTTATAAATAACCTAGAGGAAATCAATCCCCTAGGCTATTATCCCACTACTCTACTTCTTAAAAATCTTATCAATCTCTTCTTTAATAAACCACCTAATTAGAATAGCTATCCAATCTTGATTAGTTGAATCATTTTGATTAACAGCATGAATCTTAACATCATTATCCTTTTTGCCACAGTCCAAATCAATTGCTTTTCCAGAATACTTATTGATAATCTGAATTATTGGGAAGCCGGCCTCCGTTTGACCTCTAAGTTTATGTATAAACTGTTGTCTAGAGTGGTCATGTTCCTCATTCCAAAATATGAATTGAATACCCTCTCTAAATGATAGCTCTGGTAAGTCTAAAACTCTCTTACCTCCATTAAGCGCAGTAGTCCAATGTTCAGCAGCGTTAGACCAGTTAAATATCTATCTTTCTGACTCATTATCTTCCCAGCCTTGGGCTACATTCCTTGATTTTGAACAATTAAGTATAGTTCCAGAAGTTAAATTTTCAAGATATTCAGGTTTAGGAACTAAAGGTTCTTAATAATTTGCCCCGCCTCGCGCATCAAAGCCCTTGCTAAAGCTCTTACAAGCCTCTGTTCTATATGAAGCCTTGACCATTAAATCTGCATCTTTCTTATTATCAACAAATCCAAGCTTCAACAACACTGCTCTTCTTTGGGTTTCTCTCAATACATAAAAGTCTTCTGCTTTTAAACCTCTATTTGCTAATCCATATTTCCTTGCTACTGCACCATAAGCATTATGCACAGTATGTCCTAAATTAGATGTTGATGGGTCACTCCAAGATTTTGTATAAATATAAGTCTCATAACCTGTTCCCCCTCCTGCATTTGCATGTAGGCTAACAAACAACCAAGGCTTCCCATATCTGTTAGACTCATTTACTGGTACTGTTAAATCACTATTAGCATTAGCACCATCTTGCAAAACATAATAATCTCCACCTAACCTTGCTAATGCATTTTCTAACTCCGCCGCGCCCCAAGCATGGGTAATATCTACCTCTCTAACTTGTCCAACAGCACCTGGATCACTTCCTCCATGTCCTCTGTCAATTAATATTCTTTCTGACATTTAAAATCAATTCCTTTCTCTCTTATATTCTGAATCATAAATTTTAATTAACTTAAAACCTTTTGTTTAAACATTTTAATATGTTTTTCTCCTCTTGTCAGTGTTGCATTATCTTTTGGCATCACGGCAAGTATGAAATTTAGCAATGAACATCTCAATCTAGTTTAACATCTTTAATCATTTTATTTTTTAGAAGAAGCAAAGGACTGTATTCATGAGTGATAATATACATCGCTAGTAAATAAGGGAAACCTACGACTACATGACCTAACCCCTGTCAGGTTGTAAAATTTTGCTTAGGTTGTACTCCCATTATTGTTAATATCGGTAAAAATGAAACTAGCACAATTTCTAAGTAGAACTGGGGCTATTACCTCTTTCTTTAAAAAAACTTTTATTTTATCAATTATCCTAATTGGGAAAAACAAGATAAACATTACAGAACTTATCGAATTTTTTAATAAACAAACTAAGCAAAATTAAAAAATAATAATAAAAAAGAACCTAAGCCTGCAAGTAAAGAAGTTCTTTTATGAGGAATGTAAAATGGCAAATTATATCAAAAATAAAAAACTATGGAAAACTAACATTAGCTTAGAGAAGATTAAAGGAATTTATAAATGTAAAACTGAAAAGGAAGCTGATGAATATTTCGAAAATTTAAAAAGAAATTCAGAGTATGCTGGAATTAGCTTTGAAGAATGGATTGGGGAATGGTCAGATATAAAAAAGGTGAAGTGAGTTCTAAAACCTATGATGAGTATATAAACGTAACTAAAAAGCATTATCACTAAATCATTGCCCAAATTAATTACATGGATATACTAACCTCATCATAGCCCCTAAATTAGGAACAAGAGCAGGGGAAATGTGGTTCTTTGTTGGAGCGCGTCTAAATCAAGCAAAAAATGAAAACATCATTACCTACAATCCTTGAAAATGATTTTATTAAAATAATACAGAATCAGTTAATTATAAAGTGGCATTCATGCTTATATACAAGAATGAACTAAGACCTCAAGAAGTTGTTGGATTGCATAAATCAGATATTGACTTTAATTGGAGTTACGGTTTTATTAATAAAGCACTCAGCCATTCAAAAAAAGACTACTATTGGATGAATGGAATAACAGAAAATGCCAACAGGTCCTTTCTTATTTCCAAACCACTGCTACTCTTCTTAGATAAATACCTACAGGACTTCAAAGAATATGACTAAATAATACCCAATGAGTTCAAGGCGCATGAGACATCTGGTAACCTCGAGTATAAACTTTATGCACTTTGTCATACATATGCTTCTAATTTTGTCCGTAATAACGTTAATCTTGAAATTTTTAAAAACAGGATGGGTTATCATAGTATTAATTTTACACTTAAACATATGTTCATGATACCTTCAGGATTGATGAAAACAAATTAAAAGATGAAAATGTCCTTAAGAAAATAACTCTTGTAAAATAATTGGGTATACTTGTCTGAAATCACTAAATATTACACATTATGAAAAAGCGCCTAACCGCATTTTTTAAGCGCTTTTTTGGTACTCCCGAGAGGATTCGAACCTCTGACCAACAGTTTAGGAAACTGCTGCTCTATCCTACTGAGCTACGGAAGCATAATTATAGTCTCATTGTTCTTGATTATATCAAATCTAGTCCTGTAATGAAATATTTTTCTCTTTTTTAATAAGCTGAAAATAATTTTTTATTTAAAAATATATTTTTAAACCCACTATGAAAACATTTACTTGAATTTTTTATTATGACCTTATATTATTGATTCAGATCAATAATATAAGGTCATAATTGCAGGAAATATAATACAGATGAAAATAAATAGTTACTAAAAGGTCATTAATACGTTCTATTCTTTATATTTACATCAAGGATATTTAACACTATTTTAGACATGCAAAAAAAGACTATAATAATAATATAACGATAATAAAACTAAATTAATATAGAATCAAATTGAGGTGAATATTTTATGAAGCTTAAAAATCTGTCAAGAGAGATATTGAAATGTTCAAAATCATTAATAAGGAATCTCAATGATGTAAATCAAGACAAAAACCTTTGCTTTTTAGATACAAATGACATAATTGACAATGTAAAAATAAACGATGATATTTACATCTTTAATGAAGGTTATGGATTACATTATCAATACCTAAACGGTATTCCTACATTTCCTTCCTCGCTATGGCTGCCAAGCTTTATTTTTCCATTTAATAGCATAATTGAGCAAAATTTTAAAAAAGAGAAACTTAAAATACTTGCAAAAGCAACGGCATTTAAAATAGACCAGAAAACATTAAAAAACAGATTACTAAAAATAGGAAAATACAAGCATTATTATTTGAATACTATGTACTGTTTAAAACAATTTATTCTCAATTTATAAAATTACGGCACTATAGTGCTAAAAAACAAATTTTTCTTTTACTTTATCATTATACTAACTCTCTCGTTCCTAATAAGTATGAAAAAATCATATTACTTTACCTTTTTTTATTAGCAAAAAAGTTCTTGCTGAAATTGTCCAAGTTTCGTTAAGATATATTAATTATTTTTTTAAAGAATTAGAAAGAATTGAAATTATTAATGTTAAAGAAAATCTCATAAAATTGGATTTAATTAAAAGTCAGTTATTATACAACACAATAAAACAATCTGAGGAACTTTGAAAGAAATGACAATTCCTCCTGATTTTGAAGATGTTAAAAATAATTTCATTTCGGAACTAATAGCAGAAGAACAAACCAACGTAAATATTAAAAAGATTCAACTAAAAAAATGATATTTTCAGACAAACTAACAGGAAAGAAGAAATTACCCTTATTTCACATGGATACATTGCTGAATATGATATTCTTCCAAATGGCAAAAAAATTATTACGAATATACTGGATGATTTCATCGACTTAATTGAAAGTTTTTCAGAATGTTCATCTGAAAGTAAATATTTTGCATTAGCCAGTACAACGATTTTAAATATACCAAAAAATTTTTTCTGAATAGAATACAACAATTTATACAACACGAAAAAATAATGTTAGCATTACAAAGCAAAGAACGCTTAACCAAGTACAAACTATCCCATATCAGTTGTATGACTAAAACCCAGCGAGCTTACCTAACGCTTTTGGTCATTGGAGAATCCTTTGGTAAATACAATAAAAATAGTATTTACTTGCCTTCATTTTTGACACATCAGATTACTTCAGAAATGTGCAACTTAACAAGAGAGGACGCAAGTAGACAAATTAAATACTTAAATGATGCAAACTTAATAAATACAAGAAAAAACCTTAGCAAATACCTAGTTTGAAATGGATTTATTAAGTTTTTTAATCATAAATAGATACTCTAGGAAGTGATTGTATGGATGATTTAAAAATCAAGCCTATTCACCATTTAAATAAAATCAAAGAATATAGTAATATTAAGCATTTTACAAAACACATGCACCTTCCATGTAAATATAACGATATAGTTAACTATTATTTTTTACAAAAAGGAAAAAATAAAAAAGTATTATCTTTCAGACAACGGAAAAGAACAAATTCTAAATATTTATGAAGAGGGAGATTTTTTGTAATCGAAGATGATGATTTTTCTAATGTCTATCTAGAAACCCTAACAACTGCAACAGTCTACATTTTAGACAATAATAATATTCATCAAATTCTAAAAGACATACCTGATATCTCAACTACTATTTTTAATTGCTTATTAAAACACACTAAAAACATGGAAAATTTACTTGGCATTGTAGGTACTAATGATACCTTTCAAAGAACAGCCTCATATCTACACCTCATCGCTATTAATAACAATAACCTAACTGATAAAAATAAGCAAAAGGTAAAACTGCCTTTGACAAAAAAGGAAACTGCAAAGCTTCTTAGTATGTCCCAAGAAACACTTAGCAGGCAATTAAAAAGATTACATGAAATGGCAGTTATTAAAATGAAAAATTCTACAATAACAATTGTCGATGAGGGGCAGTTAGAAAGAATCGCAGGAAAATAAATTAAAACAAATACTCAAAAAGGATTGAATCTAGATATCTAAATTCAATCCTTTTTATTTTCTAAAATAATCCGATTTTTCGGAAACGTCTATTGACTATGTGCTATTTTTCTTTTTTAATTCCTGTTAACTTAAAAAGAACTACACCAACAATTAAAATACCTAGAGAAAATAATACTATATTATTATTTCCAGTTTTTGGCAATTCATTGGCAACTTTTTTCTTCAGTACTTTGTGTTTTATTTTCCCCATTTACTTCACCTTTTATTACTGGTTTATTAGGGGTAGTTGGATTATCTATGGTTTTTTTGAAATAACATTAATTTTAACTGCTGAAATAACATTAATCTTAACTGCTTTAGTAGCATCTTGATTAGTAGAATTAGTTACAGTGTAAACAACATCATAAAGACCAACCTTACTTGTATCAACTGTATTTGTAGCAATCTCAATTAAGTTTGTAATATCCCCATCAAGAGGACAAATAGCTTTCACATCCTCCATCGGATCAAATAGATCATTTACATATATTGTTTTATCAGAAGCATGAATAACAGGTAAGTAAACAATCGGATTTGAATTATCGATAACTGGTACCGTTATTGTTTTTCGTGCTTCTAGGCCTCCTTTATCCTTCACATAATAGCTAACCTCATACTGCCCTACTTTAGTTACATCTACTGTATTTTTGTTACAGTAACTTTGTCCTTTAAATTACCATCCTCAGCATCAATAGCGTCAACTTCTTCTAAAGGATCATGCTTTCCATTTAATTCAACTATTTTATCTTTGGCAATAATATTTGGTGGAGTATTAACCACTCCAGGTATTACCTCTTTTTCAACCAAAGCGCTTTTCCATATAATAGTATCAAAAGGCGTTGTCGGCAAAACAGAACCAGATCCTAAAGATACGCCGACATCTGCTTGTCCGTCTTTTAAAGCCTTAAAAGTCATAACATGCTTGAAAGTTGAATTACCAGGCATGGCAACATCTATATTTACACTATTCTTATCTATCAACGAACTATCAATAGGTGCACCAGATGAACTTGGCATAAAAATACCGCGCTTTGCAGATTGACCTGTAACTAAATTGGGAGCATCAGTAATATTGGCTTCATAACTTATGGTGTATTTATAGTTAGTGCCTGCCACTAATTTTTCATTTTGATAGCCTACAAAAAACATCTTGGCCTTGTAGTTGTCCATAATTTAGATTGCTAGCAGAATTGCTGGCAGCTATTATTGGTAATGTTCCTAAAAAAAGAATAAACTAATCAATAACACTACTACTAATTTTCTAATGTTATTATACTTCTTTACTATTTTCATTTTTAACTTCCTTTCTTTCTATTTTCTTCTTTTCTCCAGGGTCTTACAAGCCCTATAGTTTTTTTATATGGGGGTTCCAGTTCGAGCAACCCTTCAATAATCTCAACATATTCATTGCCTACTAAACCAACGAGGACTTCTTTTGTAATTAATTTTTGTTCTGGATTTAAAACCCTTACTTCACCCCTACCATTGCTTGTTAAAACAATGGCATTTAAAGGTAACCTTAGGACATTTTCTAAATGACCTACATTGACTTCAACATCTCCTGTCATACCAGATTTATATTGCTCAGTTTGTGAATTTTCCAACAGAATTTCCACCCCATATGTTGTTTTTCCAGTATCTGAAATATTACCAGAGCTTTCAATTTTATCAACTTTACCATTAATGATACTGTTGGGAAAAGCTTTTAACTCTAAAGTTGCTAATTGTCCTATTTCTACAGTTGCAATATCAGACTCACTTATATTGGCTTTCATGCGATAACTTGAATCATCAAAAATTTTTATAATCGCTTTAGAACTATCCGTAACTACTTGCTTTTCCTTATAGTTTACTTCTTCAATTTTACCATTGATACTTGCTGTATACTTAGCTTGATTTCCATTTGCTGATACAGTAGCAACTTTCCAGCCTTTCTCTACTCTGTCACCCGTATTATAAAAACAATTCTTGAATTATAGCGCCTTGAGAGGTTAAAATATCTTCTTCTTGCGCAGGTATTAAATTACCTCTAACTTTTATATTCTTTACAACTTCTCCAACGCTAACCGCTATTGCCTCACCTTTGTTTGTAGTTTTCTCCTTTGTCTCCTTTCCGCTCTCGTTTAATACAGCTGACAGCAACAAAAAACTCCCAAGATTAGGAAAAATAATAATAAAACAATCCATTTGATTTTCTTTTTATGGTTATTATATTTTTTCTACTCACTCTCTATCTCCTTTATTCTTTTCTAATTTCATCAAGGGGACTAATTTTTGCACCCTTGTTAGCAGGTAAAAATCCTGCTAACATGCCTACAATAGCGGCAATTAAACTTAATACTAAAACTAATCCAACATCTATCTTAAAGGGAAATACGATGACCGCTCCACCTCCAATATAGCCAGGCCAGTAAGTTCCCAAGCAAATAAGTAATTACAATCCCTACTAGAATTCCTAACACACCACCTGTAATGCCTATAAAGCCTGCCTCACATAAAAACATTTGGCGAATAGCTGAGATAGGTGCCCCAAGAACTTTCATAACTCCGATTTACTTATTTCTTTCTAAAACAGACATATACATAGTATTCATAATATTAATAGTTGCTACTAATAAAGCAATTGCAGCAATCCCCCTAATATTACCTTAACAGCTGACAGCATAATATTTAATTGATCAATAATACTATTTAAAGAAAATGCTTTGTATCCTTTATCTGTAATTATATGAGTAACATCATTAATATCCTCTTGATTAAAAACTGCTACCGTTGCACCTGAGTACACTTTTTCACCTTGGTTATTTCTCTGCCTTCATCAGTAGAATACCAGTTGTTCAAACTATTAATCTTTTCTTCCGTAAAGTAAACTGTAGGACCTGTATTAAATCCAAAGTCCAAGCCTTTATTGCCTTCAGCCAAGATACCGACAACTATAAATTCATCAATATTCACTCTTTGGGAAAAATACCCCTCATTATTTTTACTCATTTCTGTTTGTGTAATACTAATCTTTCTATTTAAAAAATCAAAACTTGAAGGTAATTTCATTTCACCAAAATCACCTTCATATGAAAATTTAAAATATTCATATGAATTTTCACCTAACATTATTTCATTACTATTTAACCCTACTCTTCCACACAGAATTTTAAAATCATATTGACTGCTTTTTCTACTATCTAAATTACCTGTTGGCTCATCAGCTAAAATAATGGCTGGGTTAGTAACAATAGCTCTAGTAATCGATACTCTCTGTTGTTGACCACCACTAAGTTCGGTAGGTTTATGATTCATCCTATTTTCTAGGCCTACCATTACTAAAGCTTCTTTTGCTTTTTGTAGCCTCTCTGACTTTCCTAGACCTGCAAAAATAAGAGGAAGTTCAATATTTTCCATAGCAGTTAAACGGGGAATCAAATTGTATGCTTGAAATATGAAACCCATATTTTCTGTCTAAAAAAACAAAGTTCATTTTCTGACATTGTAGATGTTATTTGGTGATTAATAATAATACCGCCTGTTGTTGGTTTCATAAGTCCAGCTAACAAATTTAATAACGTTGACTTCCCAGAACCAGAGGGGGCCACACAATGAAACAAAGCTCCCCTTGTCAACTTGAAAGTTAATATTATGTAAAATTGGAACTACTACTTTTCCTTTGTTAAACTTATGATTAACATTTTCTACTGTTACCATGTCTACTCCTTCCTGTATCCTCAAGATTTGCTTTATAAGTATTTTTTAGAAAAACCTTTCCGTATAAATATTTCCACAGGAATTTTATTAGCTGTTTTAACACGAATCTCCTCTATAAATACTTTAGTTGAATTAGTAAGTTTAAATATTATTCTCATCTTCACGCTCCTCTGTATAATGGTAAAAGAATAATAGAATAAAAACATTGATATATATCAATAGTCAAAGTATCCATATAAACAAGAAAAATCTATATATAATACAAAAAAGTCTTTAGTAACACTTACACTACTAAAGACTTTTATAAAACTATTTAATTTTACGTATTTTTCATCTATTCAGCATCAACTGTAATAAATTCAAATAAATTAACATCAAACAATCCTTTATCTGTAATTTTAATCTCAGGAATAACAGGCAGTGCCATAAATGCTAATGTCATAAAAGGATCTACCCTTTCATTAATTTTTAGAGGTTTAGTAAGTGCTGTCAATTCATTCATTTTAGCACTAACAACTTCCAAATCCTCTGTAGACATTAAACCAGCAATTTTCAGAGATATCTCACCTATAATTTTACCACCACTGCTAATGGTAATACCACCATCTATTTCTTTAGTTCTTCTTATACAATTTAAAATATCCTCATCATTATCACCAATAATAATTAAATTATGACTATCATGAGCTACCGTAGATGAAATAGCACCATTTTCGATACCAAAGCCTTCAATTAAAGCCGTAAATAAAGTAGACTTACCGCTATGTCTTTCAATAATTACAATTTTACAAATGTCTACATTAGGATCTTTGATAAAAACACCATTTTCAATTTTTACTTCCCTTATAACTTTTTTTGTAACAACACTATCAGGTAAAATTTTAATAACATTAACCTTGTTGCCTTTTAAATAAAGGGCTATATCGCGCTTAGTAATTTCCTTAATATTCACTTTTGATATTATTTTTTCGCTACCAACATCTCCTGCTACTCTAAATAAAGGCTTACTATCCTCTGCCACTAGCTTTCCATTTTTAAAAACTAAGCTTGGCTTAATATTAGTTAAGGAATCAAAAACAATTAAATCAGCAATATAGCCTGGAGCAATAGCACCTTTTCCTTTTAAGCCATAACATTCTGCAGCATTAAGAGAAGCCATTTTAATAGCATCAATAGGTTCAACACCACCTTTTATAGCTATATTTATATTTTCATTAATATGTCCTCGCTCCGAAATTTTTTCAGGATGTTTATCATCAGAACAGAATAGACATCTTCTTAAGTTATCTTTATTTAAGGCTGACAATAAATTCTCCACATCCTTAGTGACAGTCCCCTGTCTCATTTGAATATAAAAACCAGCCCTTAACTGCTCTAGCATTTCTTCTGGTGTTGTACACTCATGATCTGTTTTTACACCTGAAACAGCATAAACATTTAGTTCTTTTCCAAACAAGTTTGGTCCATGACCATCAACAATTTTATCTTTAGCTATTTCTAATTTATCAATAATATCCTGACTGCCGTTAACAACACCAACATAATCCATTAATTCTCCTAATCCTTTTACTCTCGGATGATTAATTAGTTTTTTTAAATCTTTAGCTTTTAGAATTGCTCCAGATGTTTCAAAAGGCGTTGCAGGCACACAAGAAGGCAACATAACATAAACATCCAGCGGCGTCTCTTCTGTAGAATCCAGAATATAGGAAATACCAGCCAAACCGGAAACATTGGCAATTTCATGAGGGTCAGCAATAACAGTAGTAGTTCCTCTAGGAATAATATTTTTAGCAAATAAAGGTGGTGCCACCATTGAAGATTCAATATGAACATGAGCATCTATAAATGAAGGACTGACATATTTACCTTTTAAATCAATTTCTTCCTTACCTTCATAATCCCCAATTCCAATAATTATACCCTCTAATATGCCTAAATTACCATTGATGATTTCATTAGTAAACACATTAATTATATGACCATTTTTTAGGACTAAATCACATTTAATCCGACCCATAGCACCATCAATTTTCTCTTTAATGCCCACTTTTCTCATCCTCCTTTTCTTGAGCTAAAAATTTAAAGTCATTCTCTTTACTTCATATTATAAAAATAATATCATTATTACTGTTATAATACAATAAAATTGATGATTTACCCATAATTTGAAAACGTTTTCAATCTATTTTTTTTAAATTTTCACTTGTGTTTTTATACATATCTCTCTATTATTAATATAATAAAGTTAAGGAGGGATAGTTACATGTTTAAAAAAGTTTTTAAGCTAAAAGAAAACAAAACTACAGTCAGAGTAGAACTTTTAGCAGGTTTCACAACATTTTTGGCCATGGCCTATATTCTAATTGTTAATCCACAGATTCTAGGTACAGTTATTAATACGCCTGGCAATCCAGAAGCTTACCTAGGACAATTGGTTTTTGTTACTGCTTTATCCGGTGCATTTGGTTCAATTTTAATGGGTATCTTAGGTAACTTACCAGTTGCTTTAGCCCCTGGCATGGGAATGAACGCATTCGTTGCCTTTACAGTAGCTGCTCCAGTAGCAATGGGTGGTATGGGCTTTACTTGGCAACAAGCATTAGCCGCAGTATTCTTATCTGGTATTATTTTTATCCTTATTACTGCAACAGGCCTTAGAGAAAAGGTCATTCGTGCAATTCCTAATTCCCTAAAAGCTGCAGTTGGTGTTGGAATCGGTTTCTTCATTGCATTTATTGGTTTACAAAAATCAGGTATTATTATTCCCAATGAAGGCACTTTTGTAGGCATGGGAGACTTAACAAATCCTAAAGTACTTCTTTCAATATTTGGTGTTTTAGTTATTTTCTTTCTAATGTCTAGAAAAGTTAAAGCGTCAGTATTCTTCGGAATTGTTATTTCCACCATTGTAGGTTTAATCATAACTTATACTGCTGGCGCAGCAAATGGCTTCTGGGATTTAGGTGTTATGTTACCTTCAAATGGTATTTTTTCTTGGACACCGCCAGTTGATTTATTCGGTCAATGTTTTGGCGCAATACCAAGTCTCCTTACAGCAGAACATATTACAGGTACATTAATTGTAATAATCACGGTTCTCTTTGTAGACTTCTTTGATGCTACAGGTACACTTCTTTCTGTCACTAGAAGAGCAGGACTAATTGAAAAAGATGGTCAGCCAAAAAATGTAGGCAGAGCATTATTTGCAGATTCAATTGCAACTACAGCAGGTGCTGTAATGGGTACTTCATCTGTTACAACATATGTAGAGTCATTGACAGGCGTTGAAGTAGGTGGAAAAACTGGATTGACATCTGTTTTCACCGGTATTTTCTTCTTAATTGCAACTATTTTTGCTCCTATTTTTGCTATTGTAACACCAGAGATTACAGCACCAGCCCTTATTGTTGTTGGTTGTCTCATGGCACAGTCATTAGGAGAGATTGACTTTAAAGATAAAGAAACTGCCTTTGCCGCATTCATTACAATTATAATGATGTTACTAACATTTAGTATTGCAAAAGGTATTGCTTTTGGCTTTATTGTTTATGGATTCTTAATGCTTGCTTCAGGAAGAGCAAAAGAAGTTCCAGTATTAATATACGTATTAGATGTGCTTTTCATCTTAATATTGGCCTTAAGTTAACGAACTAATAAATAGTCAAATAAAAAGAGGTTGAATCACATCTGTGGCTCAACCTCTTTTCTTTTTATATTCCTTAATTATCTTCACTAATATAATTTAATACAAATTGATGAGCCGTTCTTCTTGATCGACCATTTTAGGTTAGTTCCCATTGTAAAGCTGCTGCTTTAATATTTTCATTTAATTCAATACCTTCTTTCAAAAGAAGACCTTCGACAATATTTAAATACTCTGTTTGAGATGGCTTCATAAATAAAATATGAATACCAAAGCGTTCTGCCAAGGAAAGTTTTTCATTGACTGTATCATTTCTAAAAATATCCTCACCTACGCTACCTCTATCACTCCATGTCTCCATAATTAAATGTTTTCTGTTAGAAGTAGCATAAATTAATACATTTTCAGGTTTCTTTTCTAATTGCCCATCTAACAATATTTTTAAATATTTATATTCAGTATCCCCAGCTTCAAAAGATAAATCATCCATAAATATAATAAAATATTGTTTTCTTTTTTAAGAGTGTCAATTAATTCAGGTAGCTCTCTTAAAGACTGTTTCGGCATTTCAATTAAACGCAAACCCTTCTCACAATATAGTGGTAATAAAGCTCTGACACAGGAATGACTTTCCTGTTCCTCTACCGCCAAATAAAAGCATATTATTACAGGGTAAACCATTAATAAAAGCATCTGTGTTAGCGATTATAGTTGCCTTTTCTTTTTCTAACCCAACTAAATCCTCAAAGAGCGCATTGGATCTACTTCTTCGATACCTTCAAGACGGTGATTATACCATTTATAAGCACTATACTTGGAAAGCTCTCCAACACCAAAAACGTTCATATGTTCAAGTAGTCTCTCTACAAAAATTTCACAATCTGTTGATTGAACCATGTTCTCTATTGAACGCTCGTAAGGATTTCTCGCCATTCTTCTTTTTACTAAAAGATCTGGAGAAATACCATTAATTTTTTCTGAAACTAAATGCCAATTACAAGATAAAAGTTCTACATGCAAAGCTTCACAATCATGAATAATACCTGCTTTCAGAACATCTTCCCCACCTTTTGCTACTGCAAACCTTCAACCATTAAGCGAATAATATATTCTTTAATTACAGCCTCGGTTACACTTTCAGCTTTATAAAAATATATTATTTCCTGCAAAGCATCATAATAGGCATTTCTATTTCCCATCTTGCTAAAAAGAAGATTCTTTACTACATCATTGTCTAAAACATGTTGAAAAATACATAAATTCATATTTCTTTCCCCCCTGTTATATGCATATTATCTTTATTGTATCATAAAAAAAGTACTGACGTCACCTTTCATAAAAAAAGGAAGCGAGAAAACGCCTCCTTCAAATCATAATTTCTTTATTAACGAACTGGGCAGATTCCAGTTTCACAGCCATCATTTGATAATTCAAGCTCAACATTAGGCTGTTCATATTTCTGAATAAGGGAAGGAATAAAGGGTTTCATTTTTTTCACTTTTTCCTCATATTCTTCTTTAGTAATAGCCTCATATGGCAGTAATTCATAGAAACTATCATCTAATGGCAAAAATGACACAGCAACTAAATCATCCCAATTGTTCCAAACCCACTCTTCAACATCATCCCACTCATTATTTCTAACACTTACTGTAATTGAACAGTTGTGGTCTACATAGTTTTCCATAAACATTTTATAGTTTTCTAGCTGCTCTATTGCAGAAACATCATATTTTGTTCTTCCTTCTGGTGCCTTAATCGGAAACTCTACTACCTTTGTAACGCAAGTACTCCAATCTTGACCAACTTCTGGGAATACAGGATAACCTAGTTCTTCACAAACCTTCACGAGAGGATCATGAGCATTAATGCGAACACGACGAACAAAATACTCGGAATGTGAATAGTGAACCCCACTGGATACGGCTGGTAGCTGGCTTAATGTACCTTCAGGCTTAACTGTAGTAATTAATAGAGGTGCATTGTGATCAAGAGATTTTGCATATTCATCTCCTGCTTCTCTTGCAGTTGCCCTTAGCCGTCTCAATAAAGCCGCTTCCTCATCTTTAGACATCCCTGTTGCATTAACCATATCTTGCCAGCCAGTTAATGAACACCCTAATAGTCTGTCTCTTTGCTGAACATGATTCCAGCGTGGTAACTCAAGTTCCACACAAGTCATTCTATAAGCAGCACGAGCTGACAAACGCTGAGCTTCTAAAAGGCCTGCTTCATCTAATACGCCATTCTCATCAACATAGGCGAATGTATTAATCGTTGTTAAATTACAAGCACCATTAGAATCTAAAAGAATTTCTCCACAAGGATTAACCCCTGCCATATTCGGTCTTCTTTTTTCTGCTGCTTCTCCATTAATCCAACCAGGCTCTCCACTATAGCGCATTTTTTCAATTTGCCATTTGAGACGTGAACGTGTTGGTTTTTCTCTATAATAAATAGAATTATTACTCATTTGACGGTGAATTACATCTGTATTTACTTCCCATTTACCATCAACTTGTTTATAAAGAGAAGATTTTGCATCAATACATTCTTGGTCGTTGGCATCAACAATAATCATTTCTGCTGTTCTACGAACACCGCCAACAACTACATTTTCACCAATAATATTGCAAATATCTAGACAATCAATGGGTTTTAATGATACTCTTTCATCTTCAATTTCTCCTCTTTTACGGACAACTGTTGCAATTTTATTAAACATATTTTTCAAGCTTTCATGACCACTTGCGGAACCTCCAAAAGTGCGGAGTTTTTCTCCTTTTGGTCGAACATTTGAATAATCAAAAATAACAGTTTTAATGTGACGATATTCATGACCGCTGATTAACTCTAAGAAAAATTTTAATGCCTGAGCCCATCCCTCTTTTGAATCACCAATTGTAATTTCAGCTCTGTTTTCGTCATGAAAATTAAGAGAAGTATAATCTTTTCGCTCTTCCATTTCAACAGGTGAATAATCTCTGTGAATTACTTCAAACTGTGTTCTAAACTTTGGAAGAGATTCTACATCTTCTGGTAGTACTCGAGCACCTACACCAGCACCAACCATCAGTAAGTAAAATAACTCTTTAAAATCTTCAATAGATGTAATTGTCTCAAAAGCACAATTGAAGTTAGCTAAAGGATAAAATCTAGACACATCTGTATTGCCTACCCAAAATGTTCTACCTGAAAGAAATTGTTTTAAATTGAAAATATTATCAAATAATTTTTCAGCTTCATCTCTTGAAGTAGGTAATAAGCTTGTATTGCATTCCACTGCTCTACGTACAGTTTCCCACCAATATTCTCTGCGACCTAAATCTTCTAAATAGCGAGAGTATGTTCTGTAATAAACAAAATCACCAAGTCTACCCATAGGGGATTTTTTATGTTTATAGTCACTGATAAATTCATCTGTTACCATTACAAAATCAGATTTTTTATTAACACCTCTAGTCTGTCCTTGAGCCCATCTATAAATAATATATTTTTTTGCTACGTCTTTGCGATTAGAACCCATTAAAAGAAATTCAACCATATCTTGTATTTCTTCTACATTAATTGCTCTATCTCTTTCACGAATCATTTCTTGAATTTTTAAGCTAACATCACCACTTAAATCTTGATCTACACCCTCTTTTGTTTCTGACATTGCTTTTTCAATAGCCATTTTTATTTTTTTAGGTTTAAATTCCACTAAATAGCCTTGTCTTTTAATTACATCCACTTGTCACCCTCCAATTTCAATATCCTTATTTTATCACTGTTAAACACACCATATAGTACTTCTTAAAGTTTAAGCAACACTATATATAGTGTTGCTTAACTATTATCTCTTAAATTAAAATTCCTGTCAACAGTAAAACTTACAATTAACCTCATTCTCTATAAATTTTTTTATAATGGAAAAACAAAGGATTAGAAATCCTATTTCTTGGTTTATTCTTCTTAAGAACATATTATTTTTCAAGTTATTTCATAATTTTTTTAATTATAACAATATGTTTTACTGACAAACTGAATCTGCAATAGAAACTGATTCTCTAGCATCCTTACCATAAAAATCTGCCCCAATCATTTGGGCATATCCTTCTATTAAAACAGCACCGCCTACAAAAACTGGTGCTTTAATGCCAGCATCTTTAATAAGGGCAATAGTTTCTTCCATGTTTTTAACGGTAGTTGTCATTAAAGCAGATAACCCTATTAAGTCCACATTTTCTTTTAATGCAGTTTCCATAATTAAAGCTGGATCTACATCTTTGCCTAGATCAATTACATTATAGCTATAATTTTCCATTAATACTTTTACTATATTTTTTCCAATATCATGAATATCGCCTTTTACAGTAGCTAAAATAATTTTTCCTTTATATTCTGAGGCACCTTCATCAGAAGTAAGAATGGCCTACTTAATTACTACAAAAGCATTTTTACAGTCTCTGCTGATTGAATAAGCTGAGGCAAAAAAAGTTCCCCTTTTTCAAAGCGCTTCCCCACAATATCCAGTGCCGGTATTAATATAGTATTAACAATTTCTAAAGATGTTTGACTCTTTATAAGTTCTCTTGTTTTAGGAGCAGAACTGTCTTTTAAGCCTTGGAGAATAATAGTCTCTAAAGAAGCGTCTTCTATTTTCTCTACTGGTTTCTCAGTTTTAGTTAGTCCGCCATAACGATCGATAAAAGATACACCATCCTCATCTTCTGCTGACAGAACTTTAAAAGCATCTATGGCTTCTATCATATCAACGGCCATAGGATTTAAAATAGCTACATCAAGTCCTGCAGTCATTGCCATTGTTAAAAAAGTCTTATTCACTAAAGGTCGATTAGGTAATCCAAAAGAAACATCGGAAACACCTAATACAGTTTTAAGTCCTAATTCCTCATGTACTTTTCTAACAGCTTTATATGATGGCATTGTACCACAACAGCCTCCTATTACTTGTAACCCTTGATCTACAAACCCCTTAACTTCTGAAATAAACTCATCTTCCGTTAAATTATAAACGGTTTCCCCATTTTTAATGACTGGTAAACCGGCATTAGGTTGAATCATAACAGGAATAGAGGCTTCCTGCAAAATTCTTTCAAGAATAGGTTTTGATTCAGCAGGTCCTAAAGAACAATTCATGCCTAATACATTTACCCCAAGACCTTCAAGAATGGCTACCATCGTTTCTGGATTGGTTCCTGTTAATGTTCTGCCATTAGATTCAAAAGTCATTGTTGCAAAAATAGGTAGTTTCGTATTTTCTTTAGCTGCTAAAATCCCTGCCTTTAGTTCATAAATATCAGAAAAGGTTTCAAAGAGTATCGCATCACAACCTGAATTTTCCCCAGCAATAACCTGCTCCTTAATAATGAATAGGCATCATCAAATGTTAAAGTACCCATAGGAGCCATTAATTGACCAATAGGCCCTATATCTAAAGCAATATAGCTTTTACCCCCCCCCACCATTGGCCTCAATTGAAGTCTTGGCACAGTCAATTGCCCCTTTAATTATATCCGTTACTGAATAGCCAATATCTTTCATTTTAAATCGATTAGCGCCAAAAGTATTGGTCGTAATAATATTAGCACCACTTTTTAAATAGGTATTATGAATAGCCTTAATAATATCTTGTTTTTCAATATTATAACGATCTGGCAATTCTCCGCCAGTCAGCCCCCACTTTTTGTAACATAGTTCCCATAGCTCCATCAAAAGGAAGCATCTGACCCTGATCTATCTTGTTCTGTAGCACCGTGTTCCCTCTTTTCTAAATATACATTGTCCTAGCATTGAACAGCTGGCACATTTATCTCTATCTTCTGAAACTGGTTGTTTTTATAAGCCAATTAAAACCGTTACTGATTTTCTTGGTATTAGCAAATGATTTTCAGTTACTGACAAACCCAGTTTTCAATAACCATCTAGAAACTGTACCAACTGATTTTGAACAGTTATTGGATAATCCCCATAACCTGGGCTATAGCGAAATGTAAAAAAGTAAGGTGTTTCTAAATCCTCTCTTACAACAGTTTCTATATAATCACAGACCTCCTCAACAAGCTGAGTTCCACAACTATCTAAAATAAAGTTTTTAGTTAAATCAGTTTTACTATAATAGTTAATTCTCTTTTCTACTTCTATTCCTAATGCAGCTGCCATAACTACACATTTTTCAGCATCTTTCAAATGATGTTGAATGGATTCACCCAGTAAAGGAAAAGGTTGGTCTTTTAAATAAACATCGCCATTAATATCTCTTAAAACATCAACAATTTTATAGATATACTTATAATGACTAATAGCTATTATTTCAATTGCGCATTTCATCTATTAGTTGATCCAGGTCCTTACTATAAACTTGATTTTTATAACCTAAATAGCGAAGCACTTCGTTTTTATTTACATCAAATAACATTTTCTCACCTTCCTTAACCCTATCTCTTCTATTATATAGTTTTTAGTCACAAAATAAAATGAATCCCTTACAAATTCTTTAAAATATGCTAAACTTAGTAGAGTAACAATACTATAGGAGGTTTTCAATGAAAATTAAAACACTATTAAAAAACAAAAAACAGTTGTTTCTTTTGAAGTATTCCCACCAAAAAAGAAACAGGAACCCTTACCTCCATGAAAGAACAGCTACATAACTTTGAAGGATTACACCCCGATTTTATGAGTGTTACTTATGGTGCTGGTGGTTCTACTTCAAAAAAACTCTATGGAAATAGCATCAATTATTAAAAATGATTTCAATATAGAATCCCTAGCCCACTTAACTTGTTTGTCTTCAACAAAAGAGGATATTGTCTATATATTAGATGCCTTAAAAAATAATGGCATTGAAAATATTTTGGCATTAAGAGGGGACTTTCCAAAAAAAGACTTCATTAATCAAATTCCTAATCCTCTACAATTTGGATATGCTCAGGATTTAATCGCCTTCATTAGAGAACGTTATGAAGATACTTTCTCAATTGGTGGCGCTTGCTATCCAGAAGGTCATCTGGAATCTAGAAGTCTAACACAAGATTTACTCAATCTTAAAACAAAAGTTGATACAGGAGCTGACTATCTCATTAGCCAGCTATTCTTTGATAATGAAGTATTTTATAATTTTTTAGATCAAAGTCAAAAAATAGGGATTAATATTCCTATTATTGCAGGCATAATGCCTGTTATCAACTCAAGACAAATCCAAAATATTATCACTTTAAGTGGTTCTTCTATGCCTAAAAAATATGCCTAAAAAATTTATTAGAATTTTAGATAAATACAAAGATAATCCAGCAGCCCTAAAAGAAGCTGGCATTATGTGTGCAATTGATCAAATAATTGATCTAGTTACAAGTGGCGTAAAAGAGATTCACATTTATAGTATGAATCGACCTGATGTGACAGCAAAAATTATGGAAAATATTCCTAATATTTTAGATCATAAAGAACTAATCTCATAATTTTATATTAGAGACCAGTTGAGAAATATCTCTACTGGTCTTTTTTGCTTAATGATTACCATTGCTAAAAATATATGATTCAAATAACAGAGGGGATAAATGCTACTTTATCAAAATTAATGCCAAGCCTATTGAAAGAACAAATATCCCAATTTATTTAGAATACTATTTTCTGCATTGACTTTGATACTAAATTGACTCTACAATGCATCGGAGGTATGTTGGTAAATTCCCCAGAAAAGTATATTGAGAATATAGTCATAACTATGCAGAATATCCATGTAGAAAATGAAGCATCTTTTAACAAAAAAAGAAAAATACTTCTTGTTTCAGGCAGTTAAATATAGCATAATTTCATTTAACAATATAATAGAAAGCAAAGAAATGAGGAAACAAAATGAATAATATATTAGCATTTCCTGATAGAATAGCATTTCGCACTTGGTTGGATTGATGGTCAAATACAAAATCTTGGTAATAAAACCTAAAAGAAATATTTCTCTATACGCCGAAAAAATAGTAAGTGGTCGGAAAAAACAAGTCTTTGGTTGAGTAGCTTGAACAACAAGGGAAAATGACCGATTGGGGCAGAGCAAAAATTGAGGAAGCAAAGAAAAACGGGCAATGGGACAAACTAAAAGCGACACCAGTTATAGATGAACAAATAGCATTCTTATCTGATTTATTGAAAGAACATGAACCATCCTATACAAATTTTTTGACCATGTCTCCATCTGTAAAAAAGACTTATACACGAGCATACTATGATGCGAAAACCGATGCTGAACGCATCCGTCGCGTAGCTTGGATAATTGAAAGATTAAATAAGAATTTGAAACCAATGTAGAAATGCTCTACTTGAAAATATGTATTTTGAAAACGCTAAGCTAACTATAGATTTTTTCAAAAATGAATTGCAACAGATTAAATTTCAGAACCATGAAAAAAGAAGGCGATTTAAAGGCTGAGAGAAATAAAAGTCAATTAATTAAACTATATAAAATCAGTTGAGCTCTGTTTTAACAATATGGCAACTTAATCTAACTATAAAAAAGCTGGTAGACATAATTTTTTGTGTCTACCAGCTTTATACCATTTCACCTAATGTTAACAGTTTTTCAATTCATTATTAAGATGTAAAGTTTATAGTTTAATATATTTCATAACATCTAGTTTTCCGTCTTTAATTTCCTTAACAGCTTTTTCAACTGCTTCTTTTGCTACAGGCTTAACTTTGTCTTCTAAAGCTGGATTGTAAGTAAATGTTACAATACCATCTTCAACACCTTTAAGGTAGTTTTTACCTTCAAATTTGCCTTCTTTTACTAATTCCACAGTTTGTAAAATTGCTGTAGCCATGTCAATATTAGCACAGGCAATTAAACTATCTTTATAGGCATCATACTCGGGTGCAATGGAACCAATAGCATAATGTCCTTTTTCCTTAGCTGCTTCATAACCGCCACGACCAGCGTGGTCAGCATCTACCATTACAATGTCAGCTCCTTGGTTAATTAGAGATAAAGATTGCTCTTTTAATTTATTAGCATCGTCAAAGCTACCAGTCATTGCTGTTAATACTTGAACATCAGCTTTAGCATATTTAGCGCCAGCATCATAACCTAGAATATCGTTTTTAATTGGCGGAATTTCTTGCCCCCCAACACCTGCAACGACTCCAACATCACTCATATTAGCTGCAAAGATACCTTGTAAAAAACCTGATTGATAGCTGTTTTGAATTGAACCTAAGTTTTTACCGTTCCCAATATCTGTGCTTGTAACAATAAATTTCACATTTGGAAATTCTTCTGCAACAATTTTAGCGCCATCAGTAAATTCATATCCGTGTCCAATAACTACTTGACAATCTTCTTTAGCGTAATCTCTCAAAATCTTTTCATAGTCTGATGGTTGTGTATTTTCATTAAAAATAACTTCAGCTCCGAGTTGGCTTTTAATCTTCATTAATCCCTCGTAGGCTGTCTGACACCATCCGCCATCTGTTTTTGAGCCTGTAAATGCCATCCCAACTTTAAAATTGTCTCCACCAGCACTGCTACCTCCGCTGCAAGCAACTAATCCAATTGCTGCTAGAAACACAAAGCCTATTGCTAATAACCACTTCTTCACATTAACCACTCCTTTTACATTGTTCATTCTAGGTACTTTTATTAAAGCTCACTATTCATTCCCCTCTCCTTGTACTGTGCTCCTCCTTGAATATTTAGGGATTATTTAAATATTGAAAACCTTTTCAACATCATTCACAAAGAATTTGTTCGTTATATAAAAAATTAATGAATTATAGTTTAATAGTCCGTTTCTTTTATTAATAAGATTATATCACAAAATCCAAACATGTACATAGTAAAACTAAAAAAGCATTCCTTTTATTTAAAGAAATGCTTTTTAAATCAGAAAAATTTATTTATTATGTTGCTCTCTATAATCTAAAAACAACATAATTTCCGCTACTGCTAAAAGTAAATTATTAATGTTTAAAAACCAAAAAATAGGAAAAGAGCCAATTATAGCTGCCCTAATTATACCAGAAAAAATACCTACAATTAATAAAATTTCAATAATTGTAAAAGATTTTTCTGTTCTAATTAAATAGGCTGAAACAATACCTGTAATTGATATTATAATCAATAAAACCATAGCAATAATGCCAATTAAACGACTAGCATTAGGAATACCCCCTGCAAAGAAATAGGTAATAAAATAATAAATTAATGCCCAGACGCCAGATAAACTACTACACATCAGAGCCAGTTTCTTCTTTCCACTCATTTTCTACACTCTCCTCTATTATTAACTAAACAATAATTCCTGTAGCTACCAAAACAAGCACAATTATACCTATAATAATTCTATAATAAACAAACCCTTTAAAGGAATGCTTCCCCAAAAACTTTAAAAAAGCACCTACAATAATATAAGCCACAACAAAGACTACAATAAAACCAACAATTAAAGCAATCCACTCTGAGCCATTAGCGATTTGAATGTCTTTTAATTCTAATACAGTTGCGCCTAGCATAGTGGGCATAGCCAAGAAAAAAGAAAACTCAGCTGCTGTTCTGCTGTTGAGTCCTGAGAACAAACCACCTGTAATAGTGGAACCTGAACGACTCATACCAGGCAACATTGCCAACACTTGAAAAAGTCCTACTTTTAAAGCATCAATAGGTTTTATTTTATCTAAAGAGTCTTTATTACTTTTGCCTTTCATTACTCGTTCTCCTACATAAAGAAGAATGGCGCCAACAATAATAAAGACACCTACAATCTCCGGTCTAAATAATGATTTAAAGAAATCTTTTAATAAAAATCCTAAAATCATTGACGGGATAAAGGCTACAATCACATTAATCCAAAGACTCCTTCCCCAAGGATTGCCACCACCTAAGTTTTTAAAAGAATTAATAATTTTATGTCTATAGTAAATGACAACAGCAAGAATTGCACCCAATTGAATTATGATTTCAAAACTATCTGCAAAGGCTCCTTTAAAATCTATAATACTACCAAAAATAATTAAATGCCCTGTTGAAGAAATTGGTAAAAACTCTGTAACACCTTCAACAATACCCATTACGATAGCTTTTAAAATTAGTATAAAATCCATCTCTCACCTCTCTAAATTTTAAATAATCTCTTTGTATTTTCTATAGTCTTTATTTCAACAAACCCTCTTTCCAAACCTAAAATAGCACTAATCTTATTTAGAATATAGGCTACAAACATGGGTTCATTTGTTTTTTCTCTAAATGGATGAGGCGTTAAATAAGGACAATCCGTTTCGATTAATAACTTATCTAAAGGTACCACTTTAACAACTTCTAAAGGCACTCTAGCATTCTTAAAAGTAACAGGACCTGCAATAGAAATATAGAATCCTAACTTATTAATACAAGTCAATGCAAACTCTGGAGAACCTGAAAAACAATGCATTACACCTTCTAAACCCTGGCCATACTCTAAGAGAATTTCCAGTGTATCCTCAGTGGCATCTCTCGTATGAACAACAACAGGCAAACCAAGATTTCTAGCAAGATTTAACTGCGCAATAAATACTTTTTGTTGCTCAGTTTTATCTATATTATCATAGTGATAATCTAATCCAATTTCGCCAATTCCAACAATTTTCTTTTTAGAAGCAAGATTAATAAGTTTTTGTTCAACAGCTTCATTATAGGTGTTGCTATCATGAGGATGAACACCTACTACAGCATAACAGGTTTCAAAATCCCCAGCTATTTTAGCAGCTAAAATACTGGATTCTAAATCATAGCCAGGTACGATTATTTCATTCACCCCAGCTTCACTAGCTCTATTTAGTACATCCTTAATAATTGGATATAGACGTGGATCATTTAAATGGGCATGTGAATCAATCATTAACCTACAGATGCCCCTTTCTCAATATCCCCATCAACTTTTATTAATGATAAGGTTTCTTTCCCTTTAGCAGCTAAAAGCATTCCTTCAGATAATATGCCTTTTAATTTTGCAGGTTTTAAATTAGTAACGACAACTATTTTCATATTTAAAATAGACTCTGGTGTATAATGGGGAGCAATCCCTGCTACAATTGTTCTAACAGTTTCTGCTCCTACATCTACTTGAAGCTTTAAAAGACGATCCGCTTTTTCAACTTTCTCAGCCGCTATAACTTCTCCAACCTTTAACTGGCATTTAAAAAAGTCATCAATCGAGATTAAATTATCTTTTTTCTCAGTTGCTACCTTTTCAGTTTTTTTAGGTTTGTCTGCTTTAGCTTCAGTTATATCTAAAGTTTTTAAATCAATTCTCGGGAAAAGAGGATTTCCTTTAGCAACCTTATAGCCACTAGGTCCCCGTCCAAAAACAGCATTATCAAAACGATACCATTGTTCATCTCCTAAGCCTAATTGCTTTTTAACATTTTCTTTTGTCTCAACTAAAACAGGGGATAATAATATGGTACTGATTCTAATTACTTCTGTTAAATTATATAAAATCGTACCAATTCTATCAAAATTTTCTGCCTTAGCTAATTGCCAAGGTGCAACTTCTTCAATATATTTATTGGCTCTTACAATTAATTTAAATACAGTTTGTAAAGCTGAACCTATTTCAAAATTATCCATTTTAGTTTCATAATCGCTTACTACATGTTGTGCCAATGATTCTAACACCTTATCTATCGGCTCTACTGTTATCTTTTCAGGTACAATGCCATCAAAATACTTATCAATCATCGAAATGGTCCTACTGATTAAATTACCATAATCATTAGCTAAATCATTGTTAATTCGCGTTACAAGTGCTTCCTCAGAATAATAAAAATCGGTGCCATTAAAAGGCAGCTCTCTCACTAAGAAATAGCGTAAACTATCACTGCCATATTTTTCAATTAAGGTAAATGGATCAATTACATTGCCCTTTGATTTTGACATTTTCCCACCTTCTAGTAATAGCCAACCATGACCAAATACTGTTGTAGGCAATTTAATATATGCAGCCATTAAAATAATTGGCCAAATAATTGTATGAAAACGAATAATGTCTTTTCCTACTACATGGACAATTTCATTATTGTTAACCCAAAATTTTTCATATAAAGGTCCATCATGTAAATAGTCTAATGCTGTAATATAGTTTGTTAGGGCATCAAACCAAACATAAACTACATGCCCTTTATCTATTGTAATAGGAATACCCCAATCAAAAGTAGTTCTTGAAATTGATAAATCATCTAGTCCTTGCTTAATAAAATTAATCATTTCATTTCTTCTTGATTCAGGTTGTATAAATTCTTTATGGGCATCAATATGAGCCAGTAAACGGTCTGCATATTTGCTCATCTTAAAGAAATAACTTTCTTCTTTTACTATTTCAACAGCCTTGCCACAGTCTGGACAAAGACCACCTTCTGCTTGATGTTCTGTAAAAAATGCTTCACAAGATATACAATACAGACCTTCGTACTCAGACTTATAAATATCACCCTGATCATAAATCTTTTGAAAAATAGCTTGAACAGTATCATAATGACGCTTTTCTGTTGTTCTTAAAAAATCATCATTACTGATATTCATTTTTTTCCATAAACGCTTAAAGGAAGCAATGATCATATCTGTATATTCAATTGGCTTCATAGCTTTTTCAGCTGCTGCTCTCTCTATTTTTTGACCATGTTCATCTGATCCAGTTAGGAAATAAACATCATATCCCATCATTTTTTTATACCTTGCTAATGTGTCTGTCATCGATGTTGTTAGTGCGTGACCAATATGTAATTGAGCGCTAGGATAATAAATTGGGGTTGTAATGTAAAATGTTTTTTCATTCATCTGAAAATGCCTCCTTTTTTAATATTATATAATCATAAAACTGATTTTTTTAATGGATAATATATTACAAACTTCCTTTATTGCCTCTTTACGCTTCATACCAAAAGACTCTGATTTTAATTATAATTCATATGCCACCTCTAAATCAACTGGGGCTATTTCATTTTTACCTCCAGCAACATATAAAGCCATTTCTCCCCTTGGTTTTTTAAAGTACTCCAAATTAACAATTCCTATATCGTTCCTCTTTTAACTTCTTCAAATTTCTTAGTTAGTTCACGAACTAGAGCACCTTTTCTATTGCCAATTACTTTTAGGATTGTCTCTAAATCCTCAGAAAGATTATGAGGTGTTACATAGAAAATCAAAGTACTGTCTATTAAAGCAAGTTCTTTTAAAAATTGCTGCCTATCCTTATTACTATCTATTCTTTGGTAAAAACCTGCAAAATAAAAAGTAGCTGTATTTAAACCAGAAATAACCAAACCACTTATACCAGCAACTTGGCCCTGGAATAATCTGGGGGGCTCAATACCTCCCTTAATAGCTTCCTTAATAGCTTCCTTAATAGCTTCCTTAATAGCTTCCTTAATTATTATTTCCCCTGGATCACTAATACCTGGTAACCCAGCATCAGAAATAATGGCTATTTTGCACCTTCTAATACTCGTTTAATTATACTCTGGCATTTTTTCTTTTTCATTATATTTATGATAGCTTATTAATGGTTTTTATATTAAAATGATTGAGAATCTTAATACCTTCACGAGTATCTTCACAAGCAATAACATCCATTTCTCCTAAAACCCTTATAGCCCTTAAAGTTATATCCTCTAAATTACCGATAGGTGTTCCAACAATATAAAGACCACCTTCTGTTATCATTTTATTTCGCCTCTTTCAAACAATTCTTTAGCTTCTCTACTATAAATATTGAATTCATCATAAAGTATAAATGGAGCTAAACAAGTCATGCCACCCCTATAACCTTTTTTTGCAGCAACCATTATCATAGTACTTTTTTTATGAATAAATGAATGAATGCACTTTAAAACTACTGGCTTTAACTTATATTTTTCAAGCTGAAAACATAATTCCCCCAGTCGATTACTAGGATATATTACATAGAACAAGCCTTTGCTTTTTAATAAAAAATGAGCCTTTTTAATTAAGGCTTCCATTGTATTTTTCACTTCATGTCTGGCAATTGCAATTTCCTCAACTGGAGATAAAAAGCCCTCCTCTTTTTTAAAAAAAGGAGGATTTGCAATAACTAAATCATAGGTATCTTTGTTTTTCAGATTATTCACATCATCAAAATACAGATCGCCTTTAATTTCATTTAATTTATAATTTTCTTTTGTAAGGTAATATAAATCCTCTTGAATTTCGACACCATCAATAATCCAATGGGGGTATTTTTTATGCAGCAGAAGAGGAATAATCCCAGAGCCAGTTCCAATATCTAATGCACAAACCTCTCTTTTTTCATAGTTTACAAACCCACTGATTAACAGAGCATCTACACTAAAACGATACCCTTCTTCCCATTGATAAATATGCTCTGAGTAGTTAATAGTCTCAAGATATTTTTTCCTAGTCATTAGTGAAGCCATCTGTCCTTCCAATTACATTTAAGCAAAAAAGGCAATCTTCATCCCTCATTTGTCCAAATGACTCATGACAAATGTGAAACCCCTGCTCATATAATTTAATTAAATTACCTGTGCTTTTGGATTTTTCATCTTTCTTTAAATAAGTACTAAGCTGCTCATTCTTCTGCTCTAAAACCTCCACTTGTCTTTTTAAAGCTTCAATTTCATTTTGAAATTCCAAAACTTTTTCTAGCAAGGCATTAATTTGACTCGATATTTTCATCCAATAATTCCTCTTTAACTACTTCTCTAACATCATCTTCAGTTACAACTACTTCTTCATAGCCTGCTGGTTCAAATTTAATTTCATCTAAATTAAATTTAGCAAAACCACCGTCTTCAAATGTTACTGTAACACTATTTTTAAATAGGTGATTCTTTAATACGCGACCCCTTCCATTAGGCGTTCCAATAAATGAGCCCTCCTTTGGAAACATTGCTCTGAGTTCAGTATAGCCTTCATCTTCATACTTTAAGCAACACATTAATCGACCACAAACTCCTGAAATTTTAGTTGGATTTAAAGATAAATTTTGATTTTTAGCCATTTTAATAGAAACTGCTTCAAGCTCTCCTAAAAATGAGCAACAACAAAGCTTTCTGCCACAACAACCATAGCCACAAAGTACTTTAGCCTCATCTCTAACACCTACTTGTCTCAACTCAATTCTAGTTCTAAAAACACTTGCTAAATCCTTAACTAATTCCCTAAAGTCTACTCGGCCATCTGCTGTAAAATAAAAAATGGCTCTGCCTCTATCAAATGTATATTCAACATCTAAAAGCTTCATAGGTAAATTATGCTTTTTAATTTTCTCAACACAAATAGCGTAGGCTTCCTTTTCGCCTTTTTTATTATTTAATACTTTCTTTTCATCTTTTTCGTCAGCTATCTTCAAAATAGGCTTTAAAGGCAACACTAAATCTATCTCAGGCACATTATCTTTTTTTAAGACTACCGTACCATATCCAAGACCTCTCGCAGTCTCTACAATTACATGATTATCTAATTCTATATCTAAATTATTTGGATTAAAATAATATATTTTTCCCGCTTTTTTAAAACGAACACCTGCAACATCATATGTTTTTGCCATGTTTTACACCTCCTTCATATTTTCCATTATTTTTAAAAAGCCATATTCCAAAGCATGTTTTTCATTAATATAACCATTTATTTTTCTCTGAATCTCCTCAAAGGACTTTATCATAACTTCAAAAACCTGAGCTTTTTCACGGTTATTAAAATTGAGAATATATTGCTGATTACTTTCCTTTTCATAATAGCTTAAGAGCGCTTTCAAATATGGCTTTTTTGCCAAATTCTCACATTCCTTAAAAATAGCTGGCAAATTTTTAGATTGTAATAATTTATAAAAGTCTGGAAACAATAATACATCCTCATCTCCATATTCCAGAAGTACTTTAATTTCATCGATTGTTCCTAAACTGCCAAAAGGTATTTTTTCATACCCTTGTTTTGCAAATATATCTTTTATTGTTTTTTCAGATAATGGGTTAAAATAATATTTTTCCATTCTTGAAAATAGAGTAGGCAAAATTTTATCAGGTTCACTTACGGTCATTACAAAAACAGTACCTGGGTTAGGCTCCTCTAAAGTCTTTAAAAGAGCATTGCTACTTTCCTCTGTCATTCGTTCTCCATTTTCAATAAAGATAACCCGATATGAACCTTCATAAGTTGTCATATAGCTTTCTTCAATAAGCCCTCGTACATCCCCTATTTTAAGCTTATCTCCAGAATCATAAAAGGCCATAAAATCACCAAAAGTTCCAGCATCAAAACGCCCTTCTTTTTCAGTATCACCTGAACATAATAATTCTTTAGCAAATGCTAAAGCAGTCAATTTTTTACCGATACCTTTTTTACCTACAAACAAGTAAGCATGATTGAAACGCTTATTGGCTAAAGCTCTTTGTAGTAAACGAACTGTATTGTCTTGATCTTTTATTGCTTCTAACTTCATAGGCTAATCTGCTCCAAAAATTTTTCAATAATCAATCTGTTGATGTCGGTTTCTGTTAAACGGCCATTAATTGAAAAAACACGTTTAGGCTCCCGTCTCATAATTTCCAAATAACCCTCTCGAACATCTGCCAAAAAATGGATGCCTGCTTTTTCCATACGATCCATTTTTTTTCTGTTTAAACGCTCTTCAATAATCGATAATGGGGTATCTAAAAAGAATGTTATTTCCGGTTTTGAATTTAAAATAAACTCCTGATTCATTTCAATCATTTTATCTATGCCCAATTTCCTGCCAGCCCCTTGATAGGCTATAGTAGAATCATAAAAACGATCACTAATAACAATTTTCCCCTCTTTTAAAGCAGGCAGAATAATTTTATGGTAATGCTCATTTCTAGCAGCACAATATAAATACACTTCAGTCATGGGATTAATGGGGTCATGAATATGTAGCAATAAGTTGCGAATGGCTTCTGCAAACTTAGTGCCCCCTGGTTCTCTTGTTAATAAAACACTATGTCCTTTGTTTTCTAAAAATTCTTTTAAGAGTTGCGCCTGAGTTGTTTTTCCAGATCCATCAACACCTTCAAATGTAATAAACAAGATCAATTCCTCCCACTATTAAATCCATTTAATTAAAATTGGTAAAGGTTGCCATAAGCTTTCTGGATTTTTGCCAACCCTTGCCTTTTATTATAGCATTTTTGCTATTTCAAAACAAAATATTTCTTCAACCTTCAAGGCTTACATAGGATTTATCCGACTTAGCAATTAAGAAACTTGCCACTAGAATAAAAAGAAAGCCTGCAATTTGTAAAGGCATCAATCTTTCATTTAAAACAATTGCCGCTAAAACCAATCCAATCACTGGTTCTGTATTAGCAAAAATCATAACTTCCCCTGCTTCTAAATATTTCATGCTTTTCATGAAAAAATAATTGCCAACGCCATATATTAACAACAAATTCATATCCTGACCTAATATAATTCCCCAATCATAGAAGGGAAATGCAGGTGCAATTGCTAATGTTGCAATTAAAATATAAAAAAGTTAACATTCCAACTGTCATATTTCCTACTGAGTTTTTTTACCCATTACACTAAAAACAGCATACATAATCCCTGAACCAATACCAAATAAAAAGCCCACTAAATTAAAAGAGAAACTCTACTTCCAACTGCACCAACTGCTACGGATACCGTTCCTACTATTACTAAAATAACTGCAATAAGCTTAGCTCTTGTTATTTTTTCTTTCAAATAAAAATGAGCAATTAAAACAGTAAATGCTGGATCAGTGTACATGTAAATAACACCTTGACTGGGCTCCTAAAATATTATAGCTATTAATTAACGTAAGGGCAAAAAGAGTGCCTCCAACTACACCAAACACAATCCATTGGGGCAAATCTTTTTTATCAAAATGAAGCTTTCTTCTTAAAACAATAACAATAACAGTTACTGTTACTAATCCTGCTAAAAGTTTTATACCTGTCATTATAACAGGCGCTACACCTGCAACAAGTACAGACCTTGCTAGGACACTTTGGAGTCCATAAACAAATGTAGCAATCATCACAAATGCAAATCCTTTTAATCGATTTTTATTAGTAGCCATTATTACACCATCCCTATCTTTTCTTATTTTATCACCATAATTTTGTCTTCAGATAATTGATGATTACCATGAAATGCACCTTTATTTAAAAGAATATTTTCAATAATACTAGCATCTATTATTTCCCCTGGCACTAATAAAGGTATTCCAGGAGGATAAGGCGTATAAAATTCACCACTTATTCTGCCAATAGAAGTCTCCAGGTCAACCAATATTTTACTTTCATAAAAAGCTTCTCCTGGTAATAGACAAATCTTAGGAATATGGATAGATGATTCATTTTTAGAAAATGAATCATCTAAATGCCATATTTCACTTACTTGAGAAAACACTTCCAAACAGTATTCATACATCCAAGGCTCATCATAAATTGTCAGAATGCCTAAAAGATAATGGTTCCCTTCAACCTCATAAAAAATACCTTTTTGCTTTAAATAGCTAACTAATTTATTACCTTCAATATATTGATTATATTCTATGAGTAACTTTGAAATATCATCTGTTTTAATTACTCGAAATCCCTTTATTTGATTAATTGAATCCTTAAAATTTTTCATAGCTTCATTTTTTTTCTCTAAATTACACTTATCTAAATCATCTAGTGATGTCTCTACCGAAAGAATATGAGGAAAAGATGGGCTAGTAGTCTGGTAAAAAGGTAAATATTTTTCTATCTTCCTATTCTTTGTTAACAAAACTGATGTTTGATTAAGACCCCCTAATGTTTTATGAAATGAAAAAACTTTAAACTCAATCCAACGGTTCCAAGTCAAACCCATAAAATGCAAATGGCTACCATGAGCACCATCTAAAATAGTTTTTTCACAACCTAAAAGCACCTTTAGATTTTCATAATTTTCCATAAAACCTTCATATGTAGGTGTACAAAAAACAAAAACATCCCCTTTGCCTATTTGCAATTCATAGCCCTCTGACTTAGGCGGACATAAGTAGCCCTCAGAGTTAATATGAGGCTCTAAGTAAACAGGTTGATGATTATTTTGAATTAAGCCATAATAAATAGATTGATGACTACACCTCGGCAAAACTACTTTTTTTTCTTTACCGCAATTCATTAATGTAGCCATTAACAGACCAGTTGAGCCATTAGTTCCAATATAAGCATTAGACTCTCCATAGGATATGCTTAAACGAGAGAGTAGTCCTTTAATACTACTCTCTGGCATTAACAAGTCATCAGTATCTGATAATTCAGTAACATCATAAACAGATTTACAGCCTTTATGTCCTGGCATATGAAAAGATACTTTTTCATTTTCACTGTGATTTTTTAGCATTTCTTTAACAGTAATCATTTTACTTTTGACAAGCCTTTCTCTAAATCACTTATTAAATCTTCACAATCTTCAAATCCAATAGACAACCTAATTAATGAATAATCTATACCAAATAGCGCTCTTTCTTCTCGACTATAACCTCTATGAGTCATTCTCATAGGATGTTCAACTAGGGATTCCACATCCCCTAAGCTAACTGCTAACTTAAATAAATCTAATGATTCCACTAATTGAATCGCTTGACATTCATTTTCATTTATAAGAAAGGAAACCATTCCTCCAAAGTTACTCATTTGTTTTTTTGCCAGCTCATAATCTTTAAAAGATTCTAATCCTGGATAAAAAACTTTCTTCACTGCTTTGTGCTGCTCTAAAAATTTTGCAATTGTCATAGCCGTTTTAGAATGTGCTTCCATTCTAAGACCTAATGTTTTTAACCCTCTATTAAATAACCATCCATTAAAAGGGCTCATAACTGTTCCAAAATGGCACATATATTCAAAACGAATTCTACTATCCTGTTCTTTATCTTTGCAGACAACAACGCCACCTAAAGCATCTCCATGTCCGCCAATATACTTAGTACAACTGTGAACTACAAAATCTGCCCCCTGATTTAATGGTCTTTGTAGAAAAGGAGTAGCAAATGTATTATCTACAACAATTAAAACATTTTCCCCAACTAATTCCCTGATTCTTTCAATAGAAATTATATCAAGAGTGGGATTACAAGGGGTTTCAAAATAAATAACTTTCACCGATTCGTCTAAGGCTTGCTTTACAGCTTTCTCGTCCTTTAAATTTATAAATACCCCTTCAATTCCATAGTCCAGTAATGTCTTTTTTATTAACTCATAACTACTACCATATAAAATTGAATGGGCAATCATTTTATCACCACTTTTTAGCAAAGAAAATAAAAGAGTGGCAATAGCCCCCATTCCTGAAGCAAAAGCAATACTAGAGCTCCCTTCTTCAAGTAATGTCATCCGTTCCTCAAATGCATCTAAAACAGGGTTTCTACCTCGGGTGTAAACATAATCGTTAGACTGACAAGTAAAGGCTGCTTCAGCCTCTTCTATGGAATTAAAATAGAAAGCAGAAGATAATTGAAGAGGCTCAGCAACCCCTTTTTTATAACTATAATCTTCACCATTTTTACCATTTATAGCAATTGTTTTTTTCCCCATAATCACCCTCTCCTTCTTCTAAAACTATCGTTTTATTATATCAATAATAAAGGCCGCCTACAATGACTATATTTAATTTAGAATATCGTTCTTATCAGGAATTATTTTATGTTCCCCTCTACCTCTTGGGTGAATAAAAGGATTTACTTCTTCAGCCTTAAAGTGAACTGGTTCTTTTAAATTTTTATGGGCCTTCTTATCATGAAAAAAAATAAATAACAAAAGGCAATATTAATGTAATTAAAAAACTAATAATAAGCAAAAGCTGATACCTAAAATAGCTATCTTGATTGATGCTTGATGGTGGAAAGAAAGAAATTATAAAAGCAAAAACAGAAGTAATAAATCCTGCTGAAGCAACAATAATCTTTCATAAAATACCCCCTCTAATATGGTATGCTCTTTTTAAAGTCTTCTTTTTAAAAATAAGAACAAAATAGCCAATATAAAAAAGTAAATAGGCCATAAATAAATTACTACGGTTAAAGAAATCGCCACAATAAATGATAAATTATTACCCCCCCACCCCCTAATGTTAGGACTGCTGCCCAAATTGTAACAACAATGCCCTGAACAATAATTAAGGGAATAGGCACATTTTTCTTATTTGCTTTTCTAAAAATAGGTGGCAATAAAACTTGCTGAGCGGCTGTATATATACCTCTTGCAGGACCAACAATCCAACCACTAACCTCAGCAATTACACCTAGAGAAATCAGCACAGCCATAATTCGTACTAACCAACCAAACTGTGCACCATAATGCAAGAAAAACACCTCTAACGCCTATAATATTCCTGGCCCAAAGGGTAATTGTGCCTGTGGTATAACAGCAGCAATAGATAGCCCCCCAATTGCATTAATAATAATAGCTATAATCACTAACATCAACATGACCAGTGGATATTTTTTCTGGGGATTGTCTAATTCATTAATGTAAGATGCAGGAGCCTCTACGCCCATATAAGACAAAATAAAAGAAATAAACACAACTAAAGTACCTGGATTTTTAAAGTCAGGCAACCAAGCATCTGACCCAATAGGTGTCTGTATTGGATTTCCGCCGGCTATGTAAGCAACTGATAAAATAAATAAAACCAATGCAGGTATAGCGATTCCCAAAATCAAACCAATTTTTGAGATAAGTTCTGTTCTCTTAGTACCCCCCCTAGCTGGGAAATAGTAAGACTCCAAAATATAATTAAAATTCCAATTAATTTAAAAACAGGATTCGTAGTAATTGCAGCAGGCAAATTCACAGCATAGCTTAACGCTCCTAAAATAAAATACAACATTGTTACAAATCCTACTGTTATCTGAAACCATTGAAAAAATAGCAGCAAAGCCAAACCGTTCTCCTAAAGTATTACTCACCCAAGCAAAAACCCCCTTCTTCCCAACCTTCAACAGTGGCCATTTCAGCTGAACACAAGGCAGTTGGCAAAAACCAAAGTATGCCCCCTGCTAAAAGAAAGAAAAGAAGAGCTACTCCAGATGTAGCAAATACTGGATATTCATAAACATCCATAACCATTGTAATAGTTATGGCAAAAAATCCAAATTTAGTTAATTTTCTAAGATTCTCCTTAATCATTTCACACGCCTTTCTGAGCAGTTTGGGTTACTATATCTGTTAATATATCCATATTTTCAGCTGTAAGCAAGCCCTCAATAAGAGGTCTTTCCGCTTCCTTTTCTAAATAACGTTTCCCGTAATCTAAGCCTTTTGAAACAATATTTGTTAAAGATCCCTTATTGAAAAAACAGATAACTAAAGGCCAAAATACTACAGGTAACCTGCCATTATAGCTAGTAAGCCAATCAACACTCTCCTTTGAAAGTATATAAGACTCAGAAATAAAATCACAAATCTTTTTGTTATTATTGCAATATTCATTGAGAATAAAATTCAGCCTCTGAGACTCCTTGCTTTGTCTTTCTCTAATCTTCTTATGGCGGGAAACTACCATTAAATCAGTTTCAATATCTAGATTCATTATTTTTACGTACTCCTCATATTCATTGTTAATCCAACGAATCAAACGAGCCATATCACAATAATGAACAAACCCCTTCACAGCTTTACATGCTTTTAGAAGAATTCTTTCAGATTCCTTAAAACCCCCATCTCTTACTTTAATTATTTCAAAATTATCAATTTCACTTAATTTCGCCAGCACTTTACTACTTATTCTAGAATCAATAATAATATATGCTTTTTTATAGGATTTTGAGATGCGTTTAATACTCTTCTTAAATAGATGAAACTGCAGAATTTCTGAACTATCTACCTTGGTAATCAAAGTTAGTTTTTCTCTACCATGGTCTTTCTTAAAAACTAAAAAATCTTGGAAAATTGTATTTGAGCATCGATCAAGTGCAATAAAAACTGTTACCGCAAGGGTTGCAATAAGATAATTACTACCGTCAATTCCAATTAAATCATTATAACCCCAGTATAGATAAATAGTCAGTATAAAAAATATGCAATAATTCGTCTTGCATTTCTTTCTTCAATTTTATTAGATGCAAAGTAAAGCCATAAAAAAGAAATAAAAGGAATGAATGTAATTAATAAGTATGTAGATAATTGAGGATTAATTACCTTAAAAGATAGTGTAACTAATTATAAAAATGAAATAAAGAACAAAATTTGAGGCATAATCCTCAAGCCTATAAAAACTCTGCTTAAAAAATACTTTGTCATTGAAAATCGTTCTAAGGGCTCAAATTTTCTATTAAACCACATTCTTACAAATATTGCTTCATCAAGCCATCTTTCAATTTCCCTTATAAGTTTATTTACAAATAAAATTAAAAAAGAAAATATAAAAGAGTTGACTACAAAAAGAGTTGCATTTTGAACTTTAATTTAAAAAGAATAGAAAAATTAGAAATAAATACAACGAATAATGTAAACATAAATAACATATAAATAGGTACTAAAATATTAACAGCATTATACTGGCTGTCCTTTTTAGAATTTCTCTTAATAAATCCTGATAACTGTCTTGCTAAAATTTCTGGCAAAGAGTCTTTACCAATGACAATAGGAAGCACTAATGTCACCAGCCAAAGAATCATAATAAAATAAATCATCAATAACCATCCAATCTAAAATTGACTTTACCCCATTATTTTGGCAATCCACTTTTTTAAAACTGCAACGGCTTCATTCTCTAGCGCCTTATATGGTCCCTCCACTTTAATAGTTTTTCACCACAAGCCAATAAATCATCACTATGAAAAGCTATGCCACCTGGCAAAATATTCATAACATCTTTTTTCCGCTACTACATATTTTATAGTGCCTAGGTTAAGCCCAATAAACTGCCCCAATAAACATACAACACGGTTCTACACTAGCATACAAAGTATAGTTCCACAGTTCTTCAGGAGTGTATTTCATAGAGGCTTTACGAATTAGAGTAATGGCATCATAAGCTGTTCTATCTTTAATTTCAAAAACCATATTGCCTTGTTCCATAACAATATCACCTTCTTGATTGACTAACAAACAACCAAAAGCATCATTACCCTTATTAAAAGCCTCTTATGATATTTCAATGGCTCTTTTTAAATAGTAAATATCATCTTTTCTCATTCTACTTTCCTCCAATCATTTTATAAATAGACTAATGCATCTTTACAATTACACCTTTGATTGTCCAATAAACCCTCTTTAAAAATTTCCATAAATAACTTTGTTAACGCCTTTTTTTCTCATTAACTGTATTTAAAATATCTGTAGCAGAGGCTTCTTCAACCACCATGCCTGTACACCAATTTGTAACAATACCAACAGCGCCATAACATAATCCAGCTTCCTTTGCTAAAACAACTTCAGGGACACTGGTCATTCCTACTACATGACCACCAATCTGATGATAAAATCTGATTTCAGCACTGGTTTCAAAACGCGGTCCCTCAGTACATACATATATGCCTTCACCTGCAATATTAATATTTTTTTCGTTACTTTTTTTCTGCAAAATTAAACGCATACCTTGACAGTAAGGTTCTTGCATAGATACATGGGCCACGCCATTTTCCCCTTCAAAAAATGTTGACGGTCTATTTTTAGTCATATCAATAAAGTCATTAATAAGTACTAAATCTCCAATTTTAAATTTCTCAGTCATCGAACCCACTGCTGCTGTAGTCAATACTTTAGAAACCCCTAATTCTTTCAAAGCCCAAATATTCCCTCTATAATTTACCAAATGAGGCGGTTTATTATGGGTTTTACCATGTCTAGGTAAAAATACAAAGGAAGCTCCTTCTTCTTCAATTAAATATACAAAAACCTCTCCATAAGGTGTTTTTATACATTTTTCACAACTAGAAGAAAACCCTCCATAAACTCCTGTGCCACCAACTATTGCATATTTCATTATTCGTATTTCTCCTTTTGAATGGATATTTTAAAAGGTTTCTTTAAAATTCCCTTTTCTGTTATAACGCCCGTTATATTCTCATTAGGGGTTACATCAAAAGAGGGATTAAAAACTGAAATACCGTCAGGCGCAATCTTTATACCTTCAATTTCTGTTACTTCTTTTCTATCGCTATATTCAATTTCAATTTCAGCACCTGTTTCTATTTCATAATCAATTGTCGAAGTTGGTGCTGCAATATAGAACGGAATACTAAATGTTTTTGCTAAGACAAATAATCCATAGGTACCTATTTTATTTGCAGTATCACCATTTAAAGCAATTCGATCTGCTCCAACAATAATTAAATCAATATAACCTGCTCTCATTAATATGGCTGCTCCCGAATCTGGTATTAAAGTACTAGGAATCCCTGCTTCTACTAATTCAAACGCTGTCAATCGCCCTCCTTGTAGTCGCGGTCTTGTTTCATCTGCATAAACCTGTTTGATTTTTCCCAATTCATAGGCCTTTTTAATAACACCTAAAGCTGTGCCATAGCCTCCTGTAGCCAATTGCACCTGTATTGCAATGGGTTAAAATTGTGGCTGCTTCTGGCACAATCCGACTACCAATTTCAGCCATCTTCTTATTCATTTCTATGTCTTCAGCATGAATCCTTTCACTTTCCCTTCTCAAAGCATCTGCTACCTCCTCAAAAGTTTCGTCCTGATATTTTAATAAGACACCCTTCATTCTTAATACAGCCCACTCCAAATTAACAGCAGTGGGTCGAGCTTCAATTAAGGCTTTCTCACAGTCTTCCATTGCTGCCATGGATTTTAATTCTAAAAAACCTAAATTAATACCCATATGCAGCAGTAATACCAATTGCTGGTGCGCCTCTTACTACCATATCTTTTATAGCGAATATTACTCCTTTATAGTTTTTACAGGAAAAATATTTTATCGTTTTAGGAATAGTTCTTTGATCTATTAGTGACAATGCATCCCCTATTAATTTAATACTATACCAAGCCATTCATAATCCCTCCATTTTCTCTCTGTTTATCATATCATTTTTAATTTCTTTCAACAATATTGATATTCCATAGGAAATTTATAAAAAACTTTGATTTGCTCTTTCTTTCCCTTAATAGAGTAGTTACTAATCCTTATTTTTGCTATAATTTAAGGTAAGACAAACTATAAAATCAGATTACAAGGAGATGTATTAGATGATCGAAAACTTAATGTTAAAGTCCATTAAAGACTTGCACATTATTTCCGGATTTGAAATGAAACAGAAAGCTAAAAAATATGAAGATGAAGGACACCCTGTTATTCATCTAGAATTAGGGGAACCTGATTTTGATACCCCTAAAAATATAAGAGATGCAGCTACAAAAGCTATTAATGAAGGAAAAACCCATTATGCCGCAGCTTTAGGTATGCCTGCATTTAGAGAAACCATAGCAAACTATATCAGAAAACAAAAGAATATACCTTCTGTTACTGCTAATAATATTGTAGTAACACCAGGTGCAAAACCCATTTTATTCTATACTTTTCTTTCTTTTGTTAAACCTGGTGATGAAGTTATTATTCCAAGCCCAGGCTTTTCAAATTATCAAGTTATGGCGGATATGCAACAAGCAAAAACTGTTAATCTAAAAGGAACAGAAGAAAATGGATTTAGAGTAAAAGCTAAAGGTTTATTTCCACTTGTTAACGAAAAAACTAAACTGTTAATTTTAAGTTCCCCTAATAATCCAACAGGTGCCTTAATTGAAAAAGAAGAAATGGCTAAAATGGCGGAATTCTTAAAAGATAAAAATATTGTTATTTTATCTGACGAAATATATGATCGTTTATGTTTTGACGGAAAGAAGCCTATTTCAATTGCCTCTTTCCCTAGTATGGCAGAAAAAACAATAATTGTTGATGGTTTTTCTAAATCTTATGCCATGACTGGCTGGCGCTTAGGCTACGGGGTCATGCCAGAAGCAATTGCAAAAGAAATTAACCCCCTTGTTGTTATTAGTAATTCCTGCACAGCAACCTTTACCCAAATTGCTGGCATAGAAGCTTATAGCGGACCGCAACAAGCCGTTGAAGATATGAAAGCAGTTTTTGAAAGAAGACGAAATTTATTAGTTAAGGGTTTAAATCAGTTACCTGGTGTATCTTGTCCAATGCCTGATGGTGCATTTTATGCCTTTCCTAACTTTAAATCCTATGGCATGACTAGCGATGAAATGTGTCAGTATCTACTAGAAACTGCCTATATTACTACTTTATCAGGTAGCACATTCGGGGTTGATTTAGATGGCTATATTCGTCTGTCATATGCAACAGATGAATCTATATTAGAAGAAGCTCTTAATCGTTTAGAAACAGCATTAAAAAAATTAAGATAGGATAGGTGTTAATAGGAATGAAACAAAAAGTTTGTGTTACTAGACCCATAATTGAAGATGGCATAGACCTTTTAAAAGATTATTTTGATGTAACTGTTAATCCAGAAGAAAAAGATTTATCAAAAGAAGATTTTTTAAAAAATATTAAAGGCTATGATGGTGTTCTCTGCATGTTAACAAGCCCAATAAATCATGAAACATTTGAGGCTGCCCCTTCTGTCAAAGTTTTTTGCAAATTATGCTGTTGGTTTTAAAATAAATATTCTCTACAGCAGCCCTTCAAGAAAACCACAATTTGAAGTAGTTTCTAATGGTAAACACGTCTCTTTAGAAACCCTTATGAAAGAGTCCAGATTTTGTAGTTATTCCACTGCCCTTACTCAGAAACAACTCATCATCTGGTTGGTAAAAAAGAGCTTAGCCTGATGAAACCGATGTCTGTTTTAGTAAATACAGCTCGAGGGCCAATTGTAGATGAAAAAGCATTATACCATGTTTTAAAAGAAAGAAAAATATTTGGCGCTGGATTAGATGTTTATGAAAAAGAACCAATAATGTATCCTGGTCTTAAAAATTTAGAAAATACCGTTCTCTGCCCTCATATTAGCAGTAGTACTTTTGAAAGTAGAAAAACATGGCTATCTTAGCTGCCAAGAGCATTATTGATATTCTCATTTCCAAAAAAGCACCAGATAATTGCTTAAATAAAGAGGTTGTAAAATAAAATTATGTTATTAAAAGAAGAAAGAGAGCAAATTGTATATTATGAAAAAAACTGATTACAGCCAACCTAACAAAAGGCGCTGGCGGGAAACTTAAGTATCTATAATGAAAAAGAAGGTTTAATGGCAATAAAACCCTCTGGCATGGATTATATGGATATTACACCTGAGGATGTAGTTGTTATGGACTTTGAAGGTAATATTCTAGAAAGCAAAAGGAAACCTTCAAGTGAATATCTGCTCCATAAAATCTTCTATGAGCATAGAAAAGATATTAAAAGTGTTGTGTCCATACACACTCAACGTATGCTACAACACTTTCCTGTTTGCAGTGGGATTTACCTGCAATTCATTACTTAATGGCCTTCAGTGGACAAGATAGAGTCCGCTGTACCCCCCCCTTTTTTTTTATGTACCATTTGGTTCCAAAGAGCTCTCAGAACTAGCTTATCATTTTATGGAAAATAGCTATGCTGTACTTTTGGGTAGCCATGGTCTTTTAACTGCAGGGCCTACTATTGATTACGCCTTTAGTGCTACCGAAGAAATAGAGTTCTGTTCTGAGCTTTACTACAGGGCCCAGCAATTAGGAAAACCGAATATACTATCTAAAGAAGAAATAGATATTACAATTAGTCAATTCTCAACCTATGGACAAAAAGTTAAGTAGTACTTATTAGTTCAATCAATATTAAACAAATAAAAACCACCTGAAATTAACCTCAGGTGGTTTTATATATAAATATAAATTCTTTAACCAATAATATATTCTGATAATATTTTCTCGACTTCATGGATATCCAGCTTTTTATTAAATTGCTTAATTAAAGGGTCTCTGGCACTGCCAATATAAATTTTTAATTCAGCATCTGTATCAAGTGAACCTGCAGTGCTGATTGCATAGTGACTAATGCTCTTATAGGGGATTGAGTGATACTCTTCTCTTTTTCCTGTCATTCCTTGTACATCAATAATAATAACGCGCTTATTCGTAAATACAAAAAAATCTCGTGTTAGTTGGTATCCTCTATGAATTTTTTCACACTCACATAAAAAAACACCGATTTTTTCTTGTACTTCTTCCAAAGTCATTTCAGAAGCAACGCCCATAATTCCATCAAATAAACCCATTGACTAGCCTCCTTTTTGATTCTTCTTTGCTATTTTAAAATTTCTTCTTCTTTTGAACCCCCCCCTCATTAAAAAGGATAATATTAAAAACATAACAATGAAGGAAAAAATAAACCAAACCACAATAACAATTATATCCTTGACTTCAAGTAAAGCACTAGGATAACCGAGCATTACGCGAACGCCATATCCTATGCTAAAAATTAATCCAAAAAACACTTGTTAATATACGAATAATTAAATTGCTTTTTCACTTAATTCTTTTTGTGTTTTGCTAAATATCGAATATTTATAATGTAGAAATATGACCCAATTAAAATTGTTAAAATCAATTCAGACATATAGGTTCTAAAAGGAAATGATAAGACAACTCCCTTTATTATAACAGAAATAAAAGTGAGTATAAGTGTTATGTCAAGGACTCTTTTCCAGACAATTAACTCAATTTTTTCCTTTTGATTCTCCATTAAATACTCCTACGCAAATTCTTTTGGCCTTCTTTTATTTTTCTAATAATAAACACAATAAGTGAAACTACAAAAATAGGTAAACCAAATCCTAAAAATAGGTAATTGGTTATCTCTGAAACAGTTCCTCCCAAAGCATAGCCTAAAATAACAATAGTACTATTATACACCCCATGGAAAATAAAAGGAATCCAAATAGATTTCGTCTTATATACTAAATAAGCCAATACAAGACCTAGACAAAACCCTACCATTCCTTGTAATAAATTAAGATGAATAAGTCCAAATAAAAGAGCTGATATTATTGCAGCAGACCAAAAAGAAAAACCTTTTTTCAATTCATGAAAAACTGCCCCCCCCGCATTATAATTTCTTCTGCTAATGGACCAATAATGCCAATAATAAGAATCCCAACAATAGGACCGCCCGTCGTTGCCAATGCGTTTATAGATTCTGCTGTTTCACTAGGCATTAGCTGGTTGAAAAAGGAATCAAAAATACCCTTAAAACCAGTGATTACACCCACCATTCCTAATGCCATGACTACTGTTATAATTGCATCGCCTAACTTAAATTTTTTCTAAAGCCTAATTCTGCAAAGGATAAATGCCTTAATTTTTGAGTCAATAAGATTGTTCCAATCGTTAATAAAGATGCAATAAATAAAGCAGGTATCATCGACATCCCAAGTAATTGATCCACCATATCAAGGGGTGTTCCTTTACTTGTTGTAAAAAGTAATGGCAATAAAATTACCATTACAAGTATGCTAGCAATTAAGCTACAGATAAAATAGGCAACAACATACAACAAAGATATCCCAATTCTTTTCCATTTTTCCACTTACTACACAACCCTTCCTAAAGTTCTTCAGCTAACGCCTCAATTTTCTTAAGACGATAATCGACAGCAGATTTTTTCAAATTCGGTGATACTAAAGAGCCTAACTCTGCTAGCGGTAAATAAGGGTGTTCAAGCCTTAAATAGGCAAGTTCTCTTAAATTTACAGGTATATTATCGAGTCCAATTTTCGCCTTAATTAGCTCTATAGCCCTTACTTGGCGACCTGCAGCCTCTATGGTTTTATCTAAATTAGCTAAATCCAGATTATTTCTTCTATTAACTATATTCTTCATTTCTTTGATAACTCGAGTTTCTTCAAATTCAAACATACCCGAATAAGCTCCAATAACTTTTAAAAAGTCACTAATCATTTCTCCATTTTTAACATAAAGAAAATAGTTTTGTTTACGGATAATCCCCTTTGGCTCAATTTTAAATGCCATTAGTTGTTCCTTAAGCATAATAAATATCGGAAATGTAGGGCACCTAAATTCCAAATGATAACCTTTCTTAGGATTTGTGATAGAACCTCTAGCTAAAAAAGCTCCTCTTAAAAATGCCTTTTTATCATTTAATTCAGGAAATTTGTAATTAAGATTAAAAAAAATTTCATCAGGCACATAAACAGCTATTCTATAAAAAACTTTTTTAAACTGCCCTTTATATTGAACTTTAAAGGCATATTTTTCTGGGAAAAATAATTTTAAAAGCATTATTAACTTTCTAGACACCCCTGTGTTATCAGTATAAAAAGTCACTAAATCAGGTCTTTCATATTCACCAATCATATAGAAAAAGGAAAGAAGTTCAGCCTTTTTTTCAGATTCTTCTTCCCCGATTATTCCTGTTATCTGTTGTTTTAAGTCTTGGCTAAAAGACATTTTCCTGATCTCCTTTACCATAGCGCCAGAGCTCTCTATGATATAGAAACTTTTTAATTCCCTCACCTTCAAGTTGCCTATTTAATGCTCTACTAATAGCAACAGAACGGTGTTGTCCACCAGTACAACCTACAGCAATTACTAATTGCCGTTTACCTTCTACTTTGTATTTAGGTATTAAAAATTCTAGCAAATCAATATACTTTTTTAAGAAAACCTGAGTTTCTTCAAAAGAGAGAACATAGTCTTCAACTTCTTGTTCTTCCCCAGTCAAAGGTCGCATATCTTCAATATAATAAGGGTTTGGTAAAAAACGAACATCAATTACTAAGTCTGCATCCATTGGCAACCCATATTTAAAGCCAAAAGAATATAGTGTAATGAGAAATTCAGGAATTTCAGTTTCTCGAATCATAAAGTCAATTATTCTTCTACACTGAGCAGTGGAAATATTTGTTGTGTCAATAATACGGTCTGCATTTTCTCGAACATCAGATAGAAGCTCTCGTTCTTTTTTAATTGCCGCAACAATATCTCCTTCTGTATCTTCAATTAATGGATGACGACGACGGGTTAATTTATAGTGGGTAACAATAGATCGATTAGCAGCTTCCATAAATATTACTTCATAATTAATTTCTTTTTCATCTAATGCTCGGATAGCTTCATTAAATTCTCCTAAGAATTTGCCTCCTCTTATATCAATGGCTACTGCAAGACGATCTAAATCATTATTTGTTTCAAATGCATCCACTAAAGATTGTAGTAAGTAAGGAGGAAAGTTATCAATACAAAAATAACCCACATCTTCTAAATAATTCATTACATGAGTTTTTCCAGCGCCACTTAAACCAGAAATAATAAATAATCTCAATGGTTTTTTTCCACTTTAAATCGTCCTTTCTTCTTTTCTAATTTTTAAAAACAATTCTAGCTGCTCTAAGGAGTTCGTTATAATTTTATCTTTTGGATAATTAACCGCTTCAAGCAAATTAGTTGATTGGTCAATTTCTCCTACACTTAAATAAAAGTGAGAGTCGCTTCCAGCAGTAATATAGACACCTTTTTCTTTTGCAATTTCTAACATTTTTCTAGTATTAGGCGCACAATTTTTTCTAACAGTTCCTTTTAGCGATGTATTATTCACCTCTAAAGCCACCTTATATTCCACAGCTCCATCGCATAAAGCCTCATAATCTAACTCAAATGTAGGATCATCTGGATGAGCAACTGCATCAATATAGCCCATAGCCATGGCATTAATAATAGCTTCAGTATTTTCTTTTTTATTTCTTGGCAAAATGCAAATACTGTGCAGAGCGCCTAATATATATTCAACTGAATTACTATATTCAAGAGGTAAATCCGTTCTACCCATATTATCTATAATATTGGCTTCAAAGCCATGTACAATTCTAATATTGCCAACATAGTTAGGAACAGCAGAACTCATATTGACTACATGAAAAGGATCTTTAGGAACCCCAGGCATCGTTGGACCATGGTCAGTAATTCCAATTGCTGTCAATCCTCTAGCTTCTGCCTGATCTATATTTTCCTTTACTGTGCTGTAGGCATGTCCTGATAAAATAGTATGGGTATGTAAATCAATTTTCATCTGTTCACCAGCCTTCTTCCCAATTATATCACCTAGAATAAAAATTGTGAAATAGCATAAGCTACCCCACTTTCATTATTGTCCTTAGTAATAAAATAGCCTTTATCACGAAGACTCTCTATACCATTACCCATTAAAACAGGATACCCGACAGTCTCAAGCATTTCAGCATCATTTAAGTTATCACCTACAGCCATCATCTCAGATGGATCAATACCTAAAGTCTCACCTAATTTTTCTAAAGCTTTTCCTTTATTGACATCTTTATGACCAATTTCTAAGAAGAAATCAAAAGATTTTGCGAAATAAATATCATCACCATAGAGTGCCGCTTCTTCTGTTAATAAAGAATTAACCTGCTCTGGAGAACCAATACCAACCATTTTTGTTACTTCTCTTGGTTCTAAAAAAGATTCAATATTTTGGGTCTTAAGAAGAGTATAAGGGACTCTTGTATGTTCTGCATAATCTGCAATATAGGGATTACCTTCAATACTAAATAATGCATCATCAGTATAAATATTAGGTTGCAAACCATATTTTATTAACTTATTAAATATAATTAACTTATCTGATGATGGCAAACCTTGATGATATAGCGTTTTACCATCATTTAATTCCCTTATCAAGGCCCCATTATATGTAATAATAGGCATTCTATCTTTAAATAAATAACCAAAATTTTTAGCACTTCTGTACATTCTACCAGTACAAAGAATTACCTGTACACCTTGCCTAGTCGCCTTAGCAATAGATTCTTGAACCTCTTTAGTTACTGCCCCTTCATCAGTTAACATTGTGCCATCAATATCCAAGGCAATTAATTTAATTTTTCTCATCTCCGATAATATCCTTAACCCTTTCTCCCAGTTGTTGGTTTCCAATAACTGCAACTATTTCTTCGACACTTGCTTTGCGAATACCGCTAACACTGCCAAAGGCTTGTAATAAATCTTTCTTCCTCTTTGGACCAACCCCTTCAATTTCATCAAAAATTGAAGCTGTCATTGAATCATCCCTTTGTTGTCTGTGAAAAGTAATAGCAAAACGGTGAGCTTCATCACGAATCCTCTGAACCAAATAGAAGCTTTCTGACTGCCTCGGTAAAACAATAGGATCCAATTCATCTTCCTTAAATAAAAGTTCTTCTCTTTTTGCTAAACCAAATGTTGCAACATGAGATAAACCCAATTTTTTCAATATTTTTCGAGCACTTGATAGCTGACCTTTGCCACCATCAATAACAAGTAAATCAGGTAAAATATTAAACCCTTCTTTATCCTTCCCAAAATTTTTAAATCTTCTTTCGAGGACTTCTTCCATAGATTTAAAATCATCAGGACCATCAACTGTTCTAATTTTAAACTTTCTATACTGTCCTTTATCAGGTACCCCATCAGTAAAAACAACCATACTAGCCACTGTGTGACTGCCTTGAATATGGCTAATATCATAACATTCTATTCGCTTTGGAATTTTTTGTAATTTTAAAAAGTTTTTTAAACCCTCAAGACTCTGTTTTCTTTTTTCTTCTTCACGTTTTTTAAGAGCCTTCTTTTGCTCATAGTTTTCTTTAGCATTATCATATGCCAATCGAATCAAAGCTTTTTTCTCACCTTTTTGAGGCACTACTAAATCCGCTTTTTTCTTTCTTTTTATAGAAAAAAGGTGCTCTAAATTTTCCATGCCCTCTATTTTAAATGGCAATAAAATTTCTCTTGGCACTAAATGTCCATAATAATACTGTTCTAAAAAAGCCTTTAAAACATCTTCTTTAGCCTCTCCTTTTAAGTGATCGAGAAAATAGCTTTCTTTATCAATAACTTTACCTTCTCTTATAAAGAATATGACTGCACTTGTAACGCCAGCACCTTCATAAAAGCCAATAACATCCCTACTATTTAAATCCTTTACATCCATACGTTGAGTTTCAATTACTCTATTAATTGCATTTACCTGATCTCTAATTTTAGCCGCTTTCTCAAAAGCCATTTCTTCAGAGGCTTTTTTCATTTCAACTTTCAAATGCCTTAACAGACTTTTTTCTTTGCCAGTCAAAAATAATACCACATCATTAATAATTTCCGCATATTCTTTTTCAGATATATAGCCTACACAAGGTGCAAAGCAACGTTTAATTTGATAATTTAAACAGGGTCTAAAACGATGCTTCAATTCATGATCAGAACAACTTCTCAAGGTAAAAACAGATTCAATAATTTTAATGACTTCCCGCATATTTGTCGTATTGGTGTAAGGACCAAAATAAAGAGCACTGTCTTTTTTACGGCGCCTAACAACTTCAAGTCTTGGAAAAGGGTGGTCCGTCCTTATTTTCAAATAAGGATAATTTTTATCATCCCTCAGTAAAATATTATATTTTGGCTTCTTTTCCTTAATTAAATTACACTCTAAAACAAGGGCTTCTAATTCACTTTCAGTTACAGTAAACCTAAAGTCTCTAATTTGCTTTACTAAGGCTTCTGTTTTAGCATCTTTTTTACCTTTAAAATAACTAGAAACTCTATTCTTTAAATTAATAGACTTACCTACATAAATAACTTTACCATTTTCATCTAGCATTTCATAAACACCAGAAGATTTAGGTAATAGATTTAACTTATTTTGAATTTTGTCCTCCATAAGGACTGCCTCCTAAGACTTTCTTTAAATACTGCCCTGTATAAGACCCTTTTACTTCTGCCACTTCCTCTGGTGTTCCAGAAGCAATTAAGAGTCCACCTCCCGTACCACCTTCTGGTCCTAAATCCAAAATATAGTCTGCAGTTTTAATAACATCTAAATTATGTTCAATAACCACTATAGTATTTCCACCATCTGTTAAGCGCTGTAATACATGAAGTAATTTTTCAATATCAAAAAAATGTAACCCAGTAGTTGGCTCATCTAAAATGTACATGGTTTTCCCTGTACTTCTTTTAGATAATTCTGAAGCCAATTTAATTCTCTGTGCTTCACCACCAGATAAGGTCGTTGCAGGTTGTCCCATTTGCACATAAGATAAACCTACTTCTATTAGGGTTTCCAGTTTCTTTTTAATCCTTGGTAGATTTCCAAAGAAATAGTAAGCCTCTTCAATGGTCATATTTAGAATATCTGCAATACTTTTGCCTCTGTATTTAATATCTAAAGTCTCCCGATTGTATCTTTCTCCGCCACAGACTTCACAAGGTACATAAACATCAGGTAAAAAGTGCATTTCAATTTTTATAATCCCATCACCTTGACAATTTTCACAACGGCCTCCTTTAACATTAAAACTAAAACGGCCTGCCTTGTAACCCCTAGCTTTAGCCTCTTTTGTGGAAGCAAATAATTCCCTAATTAAATCAAAAGTTCCTGTATAAGTAGCTGGATTTGAGCGTGGTGTTCTACCGATTGGAGATTGGTCAATATTAATTATTTTATCAATATGTTCAATGCCTTCAATACTAGTATGCAACCCTGCTCTTTCTTTTCTTCTATTCAGCGTTTTGCCTAAGCTTTTATATAAAATATCATTAATCAAAGTACTTTTACCACTGCCAGAAACACCTGTAACACAAGTCATTGTTCCAAGAGGAATAGAGACATCAATTTTTCGCAGATTATTTTCCCGGGCTCCTTTAATCGTAATATATTCATCTCTTCCTTTTCGTCTCTCAACAGGTACTTCAATTTTTCTTTTTCCTGACAAGTATTCCCCTGTTATCGAGCCCTTTGTTTTAGCAACCTTTTCCGGTGTCCCAAGGGCTACAATTTCTCCACCTTGTTTACCTGCTCGCGGTCCAATATCAACGAGAACATCTGATGCCCACATGGTTTCCTCATCATGCTCAACAATTATAAGTGTATTACCAATATCTCTTAAATGCATTAATGCTTCAATTAATTTAGTATTATCTCTCTGGTGTAAACCAATACTAGGTTCATCAAGAATATAGAGAACCCCTACAAGCCCTGAACCTATTTGGGTTGCTAATCGAATACGCTGAGCCTCTCCACCTGACAATGTAGTGGCACTTCTATTCAATGTTAAATAGTTTAAGCCTACATTATTTAGAAATGTTAATCGTGATTTAATCTCCTTTAAAATTTGATAAGCAATTTTTTCATTTCGCGAGCTTAATTCTAAAGTATTAAAAAATGTTAAAGCATCTTCAATGGAAAAAGCAATTAATTCAGCAATATTTTTATTATCAACATAAATAGAAAGTGCTTCCTTTCTTAAACGCTGGCCTTGACAGACTTCACAGTCTTTAATCTCCATATAGCCTTCAATTTCTTGGCGAATGCCTTCACTGTTGGTTTCCCTGTAGCGACGACGCAATTTAGGAATAATCCCTTCAAATGGCTTTGTAAAAGTCCACCCTCTACCTGACTGAGGTTTATACTCGAATGTTATTTTTTCTTTAGTACCATTTAAGATAGCTTCTCTAGCTTTTTTAGGAATTTTTTCAAAAGGTTCATCTAGACTAAAACCAAAATGATTTGCTAACCTCTTTAAAAAAGCAGGATAATATTCACTGCTTTTAGAATTCCATGGTCCAACATTAATAGCCCCTTCATTAATTGATAGCTTGGGATCAGGAATAATCAGCTCCTCTGCAAAGTTTTGTTTAAAACCAAGTCCAGTACACTCTGGACAACTACCAAAAGGACTATTAAAAGAAAAGAGGCGAGGCTCTACTTCCTCAATAGTTGCACCGCATTCTAAACATACAAAATTTTCACTAAAAAGCATCTCTTCTCCATCTACAATAGATACAAGAGCAATACCTTCTCCTAATTTTAAAGCAATTTCAAAGGAGTCGGCAAGACGCCTTTCAAGTCCCTCTTTAATAATTAATCTATCAATAACAGCTTCAATTGTGTGTTTTTTATTTTTATCTAAAACAATAGGTTCTGATGTTTCCATCATTTCTCCATCAACACGCACTCTTACGTATCCATCTTTTTTTAATTTTTCAAATAGCTTTATATACTCTCCTTTTCGACCTCGAACTAAAGGAGCCAAAATCATTAATTTTGTTCCCTCTTCTAAAGCCATCACTTTATCTACCATTTGAGAAATAGTTTGTTTGCTTATTTTTGCACCGCAATTGGGACAGAACACATCACCAATACGTGCATATAATAAACGAAGATAATCGTAAATCTCTGTTACTGTACCCACTGTTGAGCGGGGATTTCTACTTCCCTGTTTTTGATCAATTGAAATAGCTGGTGACAATCCTTCAATAGATTCAATATCAGGCTTTTCCATCTGTCCTAAAAATTGTCTTGCATAAGAAGACAAAGACTCTACATAACGTCTTTGTCCTTCTGCATATATTGTATCAAAGGCTAAAGATGTTTTCCCTGACCCTGATACGCCTGTCATTACAATCATTTTGTCTCGAGGTAATTCTATATCTATATTTTTTAAATTATTTTCTTTAGCGCCTTTAATAATAATTTTGTCTTTCATAATTAGTTTATGCTACTCCCATTCTGTTTATATTCTACCTCTATTTTAGCATATTTCAGCTCTTTTCTCTAGAAATTGAGAGGCATTTATGATATGCTTATGGAATAAAATGGTATGTTTATGTTCGGAGGAATTATTATGATAAAAGAAATGTTACCTTCTATCGCCTATAGTATTTTGCAAATCTATATGATAATAGTTACCAGTTATTTTGTCGTAACTGGCATTCTAGGTTTTAGGAAACCAAAACAATTGCCTAATGTGGAACCAAACAAAAGGTTCCTTATTCTTGTGCCTGCACATAATGAGGCATCTGTTATTGGAGGAATTGCGGAAAACTTAAAGCACCTTGATTATCCAGATGAACTTTATGATGCTATTATTATTGCAGATGGCTGTACAGATGATACAGCAACTATTGTAAGAAAAATCGGACTAAAAGCACTTGAGCATACTTACTTACCTGGAGAACACAAAGGAAAACCTTATGCAATCCGCTATGCATTAGAGCAAATTAGCGATTATGAAGCCCGTTATGATGGGGTCTGTATTTGTGATGCTGATAACTTAGTATCATTAAACTTCCTAAAAGAAATGAATAAACATCTTTCTGCAGGACAGCAACTAGTACAATGTTACTTAGATACAAAAAACCCAATGGGCAACTGGGTATCATTATCCTTTGCAACTAACTTCTACTATATGAATCGTTCTTGCCAATTAGCTAGAACCCACTGGAAACTAGGTGCTTCTCTTGGCGGAACCGGCTTTTGTATTGGAACTAAACTTCTTAAAAAGATTGGCTGGACTGCCAACTCATTAACAGAAGACTTAGAATTCCAAATTCAAACAGTACTAGGTGGCGAAAAAGCCCATTGGTGTCACACCGCTAGAGTCTATGATGAAAAACCAACATCTTTTAAAGCGTCATGTGAACAAAGAAGCCGTTGGGCTAGAGGACATTGGGAATTAATTTTCAAATTTGCTCCATCTCTATTAGTTAAAGCCATTAAAGAAAGAAGCATTATTGCCTTAGATACTCTTTTTTATAGCTTAAATCCACTCCATATGTTAGTAGGTGGAATTATGATGGTTTTTGGAGCAATAGCGCTTGCAGTAGGTTATCCTCTAAACAGTTTAATTCCCATTCACCCTATGATTCGGAATATTCTAATGATAATACCATATATTTTAATTGTTTTTTCAATTCTAAAGGATGTACAAAAACCAAAACTTAAGTTGCTAGGTGCTATTGCAATGCCAATTTTCAACTTAACTTATATTCCAATTGTTTTTTGGGCATTACTCACAAGAAAAAACAGAATATGGAAAAGAACAGAACATTCAAAAAACATTGCTTTAGATTTAGAATTAGATGCAATTAAAGTCAAAAATAAAAACTAAAAAATTTTCAAATAAAGGCAAAGGCATTAAAAAGTTAAGAATCAAGCACTCACTGTGAGTGCTTTTTTTATTACAAAATACAAGAAAATAACAGCGCCTCTATGGCATCTACAGATACGGCAAATGTAATAGAAAATAAATGTATCTAAAATGCGAAAGAGACTCTCATGTTTTATTTAACAAAACCTATATTGGCTATGCCTATTGTATTATGTAGCCAGGGGGAATACTTTATGAAAAGTAAAATTCAAGCCGCACTAATAAATTTGATTTATAACTGTTTTGCATCAGTTGCCTACGCCATCTTAATTATAGATACTATTAATTTTTTCCATATTTTCAAGGGGGTAATAATCTCAATGCAATTCTTGTTAGCTCCTTTATTGTCTGGGGTATGTTTTTCATTACCTTAACAGGAGCTAAAAACACCAGTATCTTAAATATCATTGGCACTACCGGCAAGCTTTTGCCTTAGGTGTTTTTATTGTATTCATGTTAACTATTTTAAAGCCTCTGCATTTTTACAGATTTTGGGGATGTAAAAGACAGCATTGCTTTAAATGCAACCTTAATCGGTTTTCTAGTTACACTGTTACTCTATGCAATTGTATCCTTACTCCCTCTTGGCATCTAGCACTAGCCATTATTATGCTTGATAAATTGGGAGCCTAGGGTGAAATCTTGATGTTAGTAACAGCTATCGTTGTTCAGCTTATTTTACTACTCTCCTACTTTGCTACTTAATCTCCGCCCTATATTTATTACAAATTATTGTTCATAAACAGTATCCATAAAAATATTTACTAATAAAACAAATCCATTAATAACGGTAATTTTAGGTAGTCTATATGATATCTGGCTTATTTTTGCAGCAGGTATTAAATTACATGATTATAGCTTGTATTGTCTATACTATCGGTATCCACATTATATTATTGCCAGTAAATAAAACAACCCCAAAAACCTATTTTTAATTCTTATGAAAAAGTTTTTGTTGCTCTCATTATTATTGCTGCTATTGCTAATCTATTTTATACGATTGCCAATGGTTCTTCATTGGTTAAATAAATAAAAAAAGAAAAGGGGTATGATTAAATCATACCCCTTTTCTTGAATTTTTTACACCTTCATTAAGATTCTTAATTTTGTGCTTCCAATAAAAATATTGAATAAACCAAATCGCAATATAAAACAGTAAAAAAATAACTAAATATATTGCAATGGAAATGGCCTTAGTAGAAAGCCATCCTGCCCATAAACTAACTGGTAAGAAATTACTATCATAAGCGTGAAGTGAACAATTGTCTGTTTCAATAAACTCCATTCATCTATTGTAAAAATAACAGGAATGGCTCCAAATAAAAAGCCAATACCCATACTCGCTATATAGGAAATGGTTAATATTTCAATAGCCCCAAGAGAAGAAGACAGCTTTACGAAACCCCTTCCCTTAACCAATATTTCCAACTCATAAAAACGCTGCTTTACTTTAAAAATACCTTTTTCAGTCTTAGCAAATACTTTTTCTCCTCACAATAAAAATAATAAATGTCTTTATAATTTAACAAAAACACTTTATTGTCTCTATGACCAAAAATTTTATGATTGCCTTCACCATTTAAAGAAGCAATAGCACGGCTTACTTCTTCTGTTACCTCTTCTGTATAAATAACTGCATAAGGTGGTACAGCATCTTCCTTAATTTTTACACTAACCTCCATGGATAGTCCTCCTCACTCAACACATATGTTCTATATAAAAGAATACACAAAAACAACCCTTTATACAATTGAAATGAGACCATCGGTTCATTTCAGAGGATAAAAGGTTGTAAAAATTAATGTTCTTCTTTTTTAATAATATAAATTGGTTCTTTTTCTTTTAATGCAGTAATAGCTTTTGGCAAAAGAGCTAATGCATTGTTTTTGTCTTGTTTCAAATACCCCCCTATAAGTAGTTCATCAATTAACAAACGAATTTCTTTATCAGTAACTTTTTTCATTAAACCAAATACAGATAATTTATTTAAACCATTTTCTTTTATCTTCTTAATATTCTTACCTTTTAAAACATCAATTAAAATAGCTTGGCTATATTGTTTTTTCAAATAATATGCTGCTGATAATATTTTTTGAGCCTCCGTGGTTTTATCTACTTTAGGGAATTTACTTCTGCAATTACCACAGTTACCACAAGGTTCTATAGGTTCATTAAAATGATTTAAAATAAAAGCACGATAACAACGCTTTGTATGGACATAAGAAACCATTTCTTTAATCCATTCCTCTTTCTCCTTTAGGCGCCACCGAAAATAAGCTCTTTGCTTTGATAAAAAATTTTGAATAGGTACATCTTTTGGTCCAAAAAGTAAAATACATTCACTTTCTTTTCCATCTCTGCCTGCTCTGCCAATTTCTTGGTAGTAGGCTTCCATACTACTAGGCATATTATAGTGAATTACATAGCGAATATCCTCTTTATCCATACCCATTCCAAAAGCATTAGTAGCAATTAAAACATCATACTCATTGTTAAAAAAAGCAGCTTGAACTTCAGTCCGTTCCCACTTCTTTAAACCAGCATGGTAACCACCAGCTGCAATACCTTTTTTTACTAATTTCTCTGTTATTTTTTCTACATCGTTTCGGGTACTACAATAAACTAACCCCCTATAACCTTTATCTTTAATTAAAACATACTTAAGAACCCATTTTGTTTTATCTTCATACAATTTTACATCCATAAATAAATTTGGACGATCAAAAGAAGTTTTAAACAAAACAGGGTCTTCAAGTCCTAACGAACTATATATCTCTTCTAAGACATTGTCATTTGCTGTTGCCGTAAAAGCAGAAAGAATAGGTTTTTTTGGCATTTTTGCTAATACTTTTCCAATTTTCTTATACTTGGGTCTGAAATCATGACCCCACTGAGATACACAATGAGCTTCATCAATGGCAATATGGTCAATAGGCAATGTTTTTAATAATGGATTAAAGTCTTCTGAAAACAACTTTTCGGGAGATAAGTAGACTACTTTGTACTTTTCTGCCTCTATTTCTTCTAAAGCAATTCTCATTTGTTTAGGTGTCAAGTGACTGGTAATAGCAATCGTTGGTATTCCTCTTTCATTTAAAACACTTACTTGGTCTTCAATTAATGCTACTAAAGGGGAAAGCACTAAAGTCATATTAGGAAAAAAAATACTGGGCAATTGAAAACATAGGGATTTACCTGTTCCTGTAGGTAAAATCCCTATTACATCTTTTCCTTCTAAAATTGTTTTTATAATATCTTCTTGAGGTCCTCTAAAAGCATCATAACCAAAATACGCTTTTAGAGCTCCTCTTAATTCTTCTGTCACTTGATTTTTACTCTCCCTTTTTAGTGAAGAAACTTCTAACACTTTGTGATATTCTAAAGCAATTTAAAATAGTTAATAAAGAAATAGCCAAATCAATTAAAATTGCTATCAACATGACACCTGTTCCAACATAAGCAAACATTGCAGTTAAAATAATCACAACTTTTGTGATTAAGCTAATTACAATATTTTGTTTAATCACAGAATATGTTCTTTTTCCTAATGAAACACTTTCATAAACTAAATTTAAATCCTCTTGAAGCAATACTACATCAGCAATACTGGTTACTTTATCTAAACTCCCTCTTAAATAGGCAAAGCTTACATCAGAGGCTACCATTACGGGTCCATCACTAATGGTATCTCCAATAAATCCTACTGTTTTACCTTTTAAACGAATCTGTTCTTTTCTAACTTTTTCAACTTTCTCCTCAATATTTAAATCGCCATAAATATTTCTGACTTTTAAATCTGCTAAAGCTGAACGAGCACCCATAGGCGTCTCTCCTGTTAAAACAGCAACACGATTCACCTTTAGTTTTTTTAAGTTTTCGATTACTTGAGCTCCTTCTTCTTTTACCTCTTCACTTAATTGAATAGCGCCGACATACTCCCCGTCAACTGCAACATGGGTCAAAGAGCCCTCTTCATCTAAATAAACATCAATATCATTATCATATAGAAAAGATTCACTTCCTGTTAAAATAACTTTATTATCATAAACAGCTACTGTTCCTTTTCCTCTTTCTTCTGTATATTCTGTTAATAAATTTTCATCAACCTTTCCATCACCAGCTTCAAAAGCTTCTTCAATGGCTTGGCCAATAGGATGATTGGATCTGTACTCTCCTACTGCTGCATATGATAAAAGATCATCTTCTTTAGTGTTTTTGTATGGAATCACATTCTCAACTTTATATACACCTGTTGTTAAAATTCCTGTTTTCGTAAAAAATAGTGTTTTAATTTTTCCTAAGGCATCAATGGATCCAACTTCTTTAATAATTAAACCTATTTTCTTACCTAAGCCTAAAGCATAATTATAAGCAATTGGTGTTGAAAGCAGCATAGCCCACGGGCAAGAAACTGCTAAAATAACCAGTCCTTTATAAATAAAAGATTTATCTAAAAATGGCATACCTGTAATTAATGGCCCTAAAAATACAACAAGCAATGCTAAAATAGCAATTATGATTAAATACCATCTACCAATTTTCTCAATAGTTTTAGAAAACACAGATTTTTTAGCCATAGCTTCTTTGATTTTTAAAATCAATGTATTAACAGTTCCTTCATTATAAGGTTTTGTCACAGCAATATGTAATGGTTTTTCAGTATTAATGCCACCGCTTTCCACTGAACTACCTGGTTCAGCAAACATAAAATAACTTTCATTGGAAACAGGACTCATATCAACATTAGACTCCCCTTCAACAATCATGCCATCTAAAGGAATAACTTCACCAGGTCTAATTAAGATAGTATCCCCAACTTGAATTTCTTTTAACGGTATTGGAAAAACCAATGAGTTAGTCACTTTATAAGCAGTGGTAGCTTCTTTATGCAATGTTTCTGATACATCTCTTTCAGTAATTAAGGCCGCTTTCCAGCTTAGAAAATCAGCCGCTAAATAAAGCAACATAACTAACATTGCCTCAATATAATAGCTAAGGGCAAAGGCTCCAACAACAGCTAAAAATATTAGTAAATTCTCATCTAAATGCTTCTTTTTAAAAATACCAATATATACTTTTCTAATTAATACTTTACCACTTAAAATTAATCCAAATAAGTAGCCAATCCATTGAAAGGCTGCTGGTACAAAATAATAAGTTAATACATAGAAAATCAAACCAATACCACATAGTATTAGATTCAAACGGTTAGCTTTTTCAGTTTTAATACCTTCTTTATCCACTATTTTAATTGGTTCCTGGCCATTTAAAAGAATTGTTGCTATTTCTCTTTCAATAAATAGTTCATCAGCATCCTTATCATAAGATACTTTAATCTTTCCTTGGAAACTGCTATAACTGGCTTTTAATACATCCGGCAATCGTTGAATTTCATCAACAGCTCTTAAAACAACTTCTTTATTCCCTTTGTAGTCTATATAATAACTTTTTACCATTTGTCTGACTCCTTATTATTTTCTAACAAAAATGGAATCATCACTCCATTTTGTAATCTCGAATCATTAATTTCCAATGTGGTTTTTTCAAGTTGTGCTCCCGTACTAATATCATACACACAAACAACACTCGTATTCTCCGGACCTTCATAGGCACCTAAAATGCTTCCAATAATAATAAATATTTCATTTAAAAAGTTTTCTCTAGCCTCTTCGTTTTTAGTTTTTTGTTCATAGGCCTGATGAAAAGCATACATTTTACCTTTTTCAATTAAAACATCTTTTAATTGATATTCTTTTTTCTCAACAGTATTAGGAACAATATCAATAGTTTTTGTAATTACTAGATTTTGATCATATTGATAATCTTTTCCAGTAATTGAATGTTTATTGTTTTTCATTATGGTACTAATGTGAAAATTCAAATCATCTACTGCAACTCTATTAAAAATCTCATCTGCCACTATATTTTCTTTCTTTATTTCTGACATAGTCGTTAAATTATAAAACAATACTGTTTCAATATCTTTATTATTATAGGCTAAAGATAAAATATTATCTTTAATTGCTAAACGTTTAGGTGAAGGCTCATTTTTACCTTCAATTGGCATAATAGCTTCATTAATTTTTTCTCCTGTATTTAAATCAAAACCTTCGATTACATATTGATTATCCTTGAGATTTTTTCCTACAATTAAGTAAAGGACATTATCATAAATAAAACCGCTGTCAATCCACTGACCCTTTGTTACATAATCTCTAGTTTCACCATCTGTTCCCTTTTTAACAGAGACTTTTAATTCTTCCGACTCAATAGATTCTTCCTTATAAAAATCCTTATCAATATTATTTGTAATCAATATTGCATAATCACCTGAAATTGATGTGTAGCCAGCTTTAGAGTTTTCCAATAAAGAAGTTCTTCCCATATCAAAACTCTCAATTTTACCTTGTTGAGTAATCAAAGTATTATTTTTTTGTTCTGGATTGCTCAAGAGAATATTTTTTTCAAATTTGGATAAATAACCTTTATCCGACATGCCTTGAGTCAAAAAAAGTTTTTCAACTTGTTTTCCATTTTCACCAAAAACGATACCATAGGCATCATAATTTCTAATATTGCTATAAACTATACAGTATTTACCACTGCTTAAAGACCCAAACTCTCCTTTACTTATTGAGGCCTGAAGCTGGTTTCCCCCAAAGATACCCATAGCAATAAAAAGAATAATGAAAACTAAACTAATTTTAATAATTTTTTTTGTTTCATTCATCTTTTCAAACATATGTTGATTATATCAAATATGAAAAGAGATATAAAGACTTTGAATATAAAATATGATATAATGGCAGCTATACAAGGAGGGTCTTGGTCATGGATTACAAAAATGTCATGCTTATTTATAATAGAGAAGCTGGATCAAATAAAATTGAAAGCGTTCTCCCTCAAATGGTGTTAGCCTATCAAAAAAAAGGATTCTTAATGATTCCTTTTTGTTTAAATATATCTTCAAAAGAAGACATTTTACCTTTATTAAAAAACAATAATTATGCAAAAATCATTATCTCTGGTGGAGATGGTTCAATTAACTCCATTATTTCATTTCTTCTTAGAATTGAAATATTTGTTCCTATTGGCATTCTGCCAGCTGGCACTTGTAATGACCTAGCCAATAGTTTAGGTTTACCTAAAAACATTAAAAAAGCCAGTATGATTCCTTTAAAAAACAAAACTCTACCTATCGATATAGGCAGAGTCAATAATTCTCACTATTTTTTCAGTAGTCTGGCAGGAGGCTATTTTACAGAAATGTCCTATAAGACACCGACTGCTGCTAAAAAAAACTTAAAGCAATTTGCTTATTATTTTAAAACAGCTACTCAATTTTCTAGTTTTAAACCATTTAGCCTTAAAGCAACAATCGATGGTCAAGTTATTGAAAAAGATGTGCTTATGTTTGCTTTTAGTACTGGCACTCAAATAGCAGGATTTAAAAACATAATACACGATGCTTCCCTAAATGATGGAAAACTAGATCTCTTCCTAATAAAAGTTTGTTCCTACTTTGAATTACCAGCAATTCTATTCAACATAATGGCTGGTCAATTCACTGAAAGTAAGTATGTGACTCATTTTCAAGGAGAATCCTTTCATTTAGAAGGCGCTACTGATGTGCCAATTGTATTTGATGGTGATAAAGGCATAAGTCTTCCACTTACTGTCGAGGTAATAAAAGAAAAAATCTCTTTATTTATCCCTTAAATTTATTTTGCCAATAGCTTAAATGGTTTTAAAATAATGGTGGCAACAAGACTGCTTGCAAATACCTGAATACTATTGGTCAATAAGCCAATTAAAGGTGTTATTAAGCTACCATATAAAACAGCTTCAAAAAGGTAATATCCAGGAACTACGGTAATTAACCCAACAATAAAAGCTCCTAAGAAAAATTGAAAGGCAGTACCTTTACTTAATTTTCTGCTATATAAATAAGCAAACAATAAGCTTTGCAAACTATGAATAATTAAACTGGCAATACTATAACGAGCAGCACCAACAACTAAATCAGCAATTGCTGTTCCAATCCCCCTACTAAAAATCCTCCCAAAGGACCTAAAATAGCTCCTAAATATATAAAAGCATCTCCCAAATGAATATAGGCTCCTGGTGGAAAAGGTATGGGAAATCGTAGTATCATAATTGATACTACGATTAAAGCTATTAGTGTTCCAAAAACCGCCATATTCTTAATTGAAATTTTTTTCATTCTTTTTCCCACTTTCTATTAACTTACATTAGTCAGTATAGCATATACCGCAAGTATTCTAAAAGATAGTTATCTTTAAAAGTCTTTATTTTTTCATAAATAAATGCTAGAATATACTAGGCTATGTGGAGGCGGATTAGCTCTGGTGGGCTCCACGGACTTCAAATCCGCTGTGGGGGTGGCGGCCCCATCCCTGGTAGGTTCGATTCCTACCCGCTCCCGCCAAAAAAGAACCTATAAACTAGATGTTTATAGGTTCTTTTTAATAGCTAAATAACTTTCCACAAGTCTTTAATTTCAGCCATTAAAATATCATTTTCCATTATATCAACCTTATCTCGAGTAGCAATATCTTTACTGAACATTAAATTCCAATTTAAGAACCTACAGATGCACTCAAACTGCTCTCTAATTATCCGATACTGAGGATTATCTACTTCACTTGCCCCTACCGTAATTAAACCAATATTCTTTACCATTTTCTTATTAAAGTAGATTTCTTCTTTAGAATAGAATTTATCAATAACCATTTTTAGTTGAGCTGTAATACCCCACCAATACACAGGGGAACCCAGAATAAGTGTATCTGCTTCAAATATTTTCTCTTGTAAGAAAATACCGTCATCTGCCACAACACAAGTTCCGCCATTTCTTCTACAGCCATCACAATTATGACAGGCGCTTAACTTCATTTTTGATATATCATAAAAATCAATTTCCGCATCATTCTTATTTAAACTAATACTTTCTTCCAATAAACTTAAGGCTCTTTTAGTAGTCCCTTTCATTCTTGGACTTCCATTTAATATAAGTAATTTCATTTTATCCTCCTCATTACTATTTAATTCTAAACAAAAGTCTGTTTCAAATATATTGAAACAGACTTTAAATTACTACTACTCTCTAAAACGGAATATCGTCATCTTCTAGGTTCTGAGGTGTAAATGGATCACTAGTTGTTGAAGCATTATTGTTTCCTCCACCACCTACGCCTTTATCTCCCCAGTCTAAGAATACAACTCGAGTTGCTTGAATATCTGTAGTATATACTTTTTGTCCATCTTTTTCATAACTGCCAGTACGGATACTGCCTTCTACTGCAACTAATCTGCCTTTAGCCAAATTATTTGCACATAACTCTGCTTGTTTATCCCAAGTGACAATTCTGATAAAGTCTGCTTGGCTTTCACCTGTTTCTTTATCTTTAAACCCTCTGTCAACAGCCAATGTAAAGTTTGCAACCGCTTTACCATTTGGTGTATAACGCAATTCTGGATCTCTGACTAAACGACCGATTAAAATAACTTTATTAAGCATACTTTCACTCCTTATTCCTAAGTATTTTTTTCACACTTTTTTCAAATTTCTGGCGGGATAACATAACAGAATGCTTGCATTGAGTACACTCAATTCTAAAATCAATTCCTTCTCGAAGGATTTTCCATTCATTGCAACCACAGGGATGTTTTTTCTTCATCGTCACTATCATGCCTTTTCTATACATTCTATTAATCGCCTCCTAGTCATATTGTACCCTATTTTCCCCCTATTCGTCTAGTCCTGTTATCTGACCCAAACAAATACGACAAGGCCTAAATCCCTTTTCTCTGGCTGTTTTCTTTCGCCAAGATTCTTTATAGCCATTTTTCAAATAAAAACAATTACTGTCCAAATTATAAACCTGCTTATAATCGTATGCTTTTTCTTGAGCATCTACAACATAAACTAGTTTATCTTCACCTTCTTTTGCCTTATTCTGATTGCCAAGTAACTCTAAACAATCATCAATAATACTACTCTGCCAGTATCTGTTCCGCGAATTAAGCCAGTCCCCGTAAAAATAGGATAAGAAAACTCATGCTTAAAAGAATGCGTGCTTTCTCCCTCTAATTTTAAGCTCAATGTTTTCCAAATGCCATAATTATTAAATCTAAAATCACGCTTTAAAACACTGTCTAATACTGTCTAATGTTGGCGCACTTCTATTTTTAAAATATTCTTCTGCTTTTACTTTTTCCCCCTTAGTTACATCCATAAAATCAAAATCAGAAAAAAGATCCTCATACAAAGTCTTTTCTTCATACCAGCGATGACTAGTTTCTCTTAAAGTAAATGAGCTACTATCAACGCTATTAAATTGACTAAAGAAAAAATACATAGCTTTATTATTATAAAGAAGAATATAAATAAACTAGGAAATAGAATAGCCCCTTCAATAGTAGCGCTTCCTCGTTCCCTTTTAAAGTCCATGAGGCACATTATTTTGACCATTCATAACCTGCTCTTCTGCTCCTTTAATTAAAAAATTATACCATTCCACTAAAATATATCGAAAAGCAAAACCTAAAGCAGCAATTATTAATAAAATAATAACCACTTCAATGGTTTCAATACCTCGTTCTTTCTGCAAAAACTTTTAAATTTATTGACTAACAATAGTGACTCCTTTCTATTCTCCTAATATCATAAACAGACTTGGACCTACTGTTAAAATAGTAATTGCTAAAAAAATACACATCATAGGAAAAACCATTTTAGCAGATGCTTCCTCACCTTGTTTTTTATAGTTTCTTTCTTTATTCGCCAAGCGTCTTCCATTAAAGTATCTAAATACGTAATACTTTCCGTTCCAAACTGAAGCTGAGCAATAAAAAAATTCATTAAATGGGTCATCTCCTTTTCATTAACAGCTTGAGCAACTTCAAGAAAAACTCTTTCCCTATTCTTGCCCTGTTTAATTTTTAAAAGAGCTTCCTTAAGTATTAATAAATAATAGTCAGTAATTTGGCCTTCAAAATACTTTTACGCACTATTTTCTAATGTTACACCAGCTCCCAAATATATTTTTAAATGATTTAGAAATTGAGGATATACTTTTAAAAAATGAATTTTTCTTTTTTTTAATAATACTTTTCATATGAATGTACTCATACCGATAAATGAAGGCAGTTACACTAAAGGCTATTAGAAAATACAGTTGACCTGAAAACTGGCTGGTTAAAAATACAATCATTTCAGGATAAAGATTTTTCAAAATTAATAAGAGAATAAATGGCATGCCTCGTAGTATCTTCAGCTCTAGGTTTTGTTTTGCCAATACTACTTCTATTTCACCTTCAATTTCTATACGATCACTAATAATTTGACTTGTTTTTTTAATAAGATTAATGAAATCCCCTACTTTAATGCGTGCGATTCCAATCATATCAATAAAGCCTGCTAACCAATCAAAAGGATATAACTGAGTTAATTCAAATAAGCCACTTTCAATAGGTTTGCCCAATCCATAATAATAAAGACACTTTTTTAAATAAGGGCTCAGCAAGCCATCCTCGCCATGAATATTTTCTAAATCTTGAAGACTTCTCTTCAAACTATTCTCCATAGATTTTCCTGTTCCCAAATGACTACTGAACACATAAAGAAAATCCTGAAATTCTAATGTGAATTTTTCTACTGCCCTCTTTCTCTTATGCTCCCTAAAAACCCCACAAACTCCTTGAGAAAAAGCTACAAAATAAAGAAAATACAAAGGCTTCAGTTAAAAGATAAAAATAAAAAAAGAAAACACAACTGAGAAACAGAAAAAACAGCCCCTCTTTCCTACTGTTTATCTTAATAATGTTAACTAAAATATTTTTGATCATCGCTCCCTCCATATAAGCTAATTTTTTCCCGCTCTCTTAAAGCACCTACTTTTACTAATTCACCTACCCTGTTTCGCTCATACAAATTATGAAGTGTTAACCTATTACTCTGTTTACTTATCTCAGCAATTGAAAGAACTTTTCGTTTACCGGCCCATCTACCTAAATGAATTACAATATCAATTGTATTTCGAATTAGAGGAACTGCCACAGACTCCGATAAGGCATTGCCTGTTAAAATCATAGTTATCAGCCTCATTAACATATCCTTAGCACTTGTTAGCATGACCCCGTTGACAAAGAAGCCCTCATGACCTGTATTCATAGCTGTTAACATATGGAATGCCTCTCCACCTCTGGCTTTCTCCTACAATAATTCTATCAGGTCGCATCCGCAGAGATGTTTTTATTAAATCAGCAATACTAATTCCTCCTTTGCCCTCTAGATTATTGCTCCTTGCCTCCATTGAGATTAAGTTTTCAAGTCCCATTAATTTTAATTCTGCTGAATCTTCAATAGTAATCACCCTTTCCTTAGGAGATATAAAGGTTGCTAATAAATTTAAAAATGTAGTTTTTCCTGAGCTAGTGCCACCGCTAATGAAAATATTATATTTACAGGCAACTAAATGTTTTAATAATTCTAATACTTCTTCCGTTATAGAACCAAAGCGAACTAAATCGTCACCTTTTAAGAATTCTTTTGAAAATTTTCTAATAGTAAGAATAGGCCCCTCCTAGGGAAGCTGGAGGTAAAACCACATTGATTCTAGAGCCATCATTTAGCCTCGCATCCACAATAGGTGTAGATTCATTAACAACACGATTTACCTTACCCACCATGTTTTGAATAATATGCAAGATCCGTTCTTCTGATTCAAAGGTATTCTCACACTTAAATAAAAGTCCTCCTTTCTCATAAAAAATTGCTCTATGCCCATTAACCATTATTTCATTAATTGAATCATCTTTTAAAAGCGGTGTCAGAATATCATAACTACAAATGCTATTGTAAATACTCTCAACAAGCTGATTTCTCTCCTTAAAAGAACTAGAATACTTTTCATTATAGGTAAATACTTCTTCAATAATAAGTTCTCTAATTTCCCTATTATTAAGGACTTTACCTTCAATAATTTCTAAAACTTTTTGCTTAATTTCTTTTTCCATAAATGATATGTTTTACTCCTTTCCTGAACTAATAATTGATCCAGTCCTTCAATAATCAATTCTTCATTTAATGAAACTAATTCAAGATGCTTTCCTCCAATGCCATTTTTTAAGTATTCAAATCCCCAATCCTCTTCTTCCATAGTTTTAGTGCTAATATAATAAATGTTTTTAAATAGATTAAAATAAAACATAGAAGTTTTAACACTTTATAAATCCAATACTAAGTATTGAAAATCTATTTTTTCCAGAGCTTCCTTTAATATAGTAATATGACTGGCTTTAAAAAAATCTAAGTCAGCAAAATTGAGAGGGCCTTCAACGTAATAAAAACCATAGTGATGGTGATAGGATAATAGAGAAGGGTCAATATTCTCATTGGATTCTAAATAATGAAGTAGTTTAGATAAACCGCCTTTCTGATTAATGGGGTATGCTTTTCCATGTGGAAAAAATGGATTAAAAGTAAGAAAACAGATTTTTTCGTAAGTTTCCTAAAATACTACTGATAAAATAATTAAAAAAACTTGCAGGTCCTGGATAATCAAAAGAAAAACCTCCCATAATTTACAGTCCTTCACTTTTCCAGTTATCCCATTTAGCTATCGTAAGAATTGCCTTTAATAAACTATCTTTTTTTGATATATAAAAATGCCTTCTTCATGAGCACTATCAGTTAATTAAATAATTTTTTCAAAGTTCAATCCCTCCTTGTCTGATTTTAAAACAACTAAAAATGTTCTTTTAAAGAATAGTTCATTCTCTACTAATGAAAATCTTACACCATCAATATTCTCTATCAAAAAACTTTCTCCAATTGCAACAAGATAGAGATTTTCTCCTAAATAAAAGCCAATTTCAATCATTTCCTCTGACCTCCTATAGTTCTTTCACTTCTTTTAATATCAATCTCCTTTTTTTACACTCCTTTTACATTTCCTCTCTATATAGAAATATAAAGGAGGTCGATTAACGACTATGATTAAAATTATTGGACAAAAAAATAAAATTACCCCTCTAATAAACTGCTGTAACTTACTTGGGTATTCATACACTTTAGATAAAACAGCAACAGCACAAGGAATTTTCCTCTACAGTAATGAATCTACGCCCTTACTGCCTTTTACTTATTGTTATCTGATTAGTGAAAATCCTATCTTTAAAAATAATCTCAACCCAAATATTTTCTATACAGAAAATATTAACAGCCCTCTCTTCCCTAGTCTTTTTGCAACTCATTTTTCTAACCAACAAAAAGAAGCCTTTAAAAAAGTGACTCTTTACAAGGAAGAAAAAACATTACCCTACTTTATGATTAAAGAAAATATTGTAAACTTTTATTATCCACAAAACAAACTTATTCTCCACACCCTTTCAAATGAAATCAGTAGCCTATCCATAGCAAAATATATTGCTGATTATTATGCAAAAAAACAATATAAAATTCATCTTTATTCTTCCACAACCACATCATTCCAAAAGAAAAACATTAAAATTATACCTCAGATTAATAATCTAATTACAATTTATACAAAAAAGCACCTCCATATTATCGATGCAAAAAAGCCTCCCCTATCTTCTTTTTTTGAAGATAGCAAAAGACTCTTACTAATTCATAATAATATAGATGAAATAGACTGGTTGAAAAATAATCTAGGTAATCTCAATCATACTGCCTTGCTGTTTATTAAATTCACCGTTCTAAAAAAGCTATCCTAAAAAAGCAATTTAAAGAAGTACCAATTTTTCATATTAACAAAACAAACTCTATTCCCAAAACTTTATGGAATTGGATAGGTAAAAATTTAGATCATGATTTCTAAAAAGGAGTTGCTGGAAACATGAAAACCAGCAACTCCTTTACGAGCATTTTTATTGATATATGCCCTTTATGTGTCTATTGTAGTTAAATATTAAAAAAAGTCAACAAAATACCTAAAAAAGTCATGGTAGACCATGACTTTTTTTAACATTAATATAACTTACTCTTCCTCATAAACAGGTAAACTATCAATCAAAAAAAGCTCTCAAATTTTCTTCAACTGAATCACTGACTGTTTTAAAAATTTTAATATTTGCTTTATTAAATATTGACCTTGAATTTTCCCTGCATAATGGCGTTAATAACACATTCGCTTTATTATCTACAATTAACTTTGCTGATAAAACACCAATATCTCCTTCTGATGAACGCTTAACATTTTCTACCGTCTCTCTTACTGGTTTTAGTATCATATAATAAGAAATTGGTTGTGCGACCAAAGGTAGAAGCTATTTTACCTTTCTTTGAATCATCAACAGGAATTGCAATAATCATATTAAATCCTCCTCTTAATCTTACTTCATATTTAAACGGTGTTTTTCGCATCCGCCACAGCGACATGATTTCTTTTTGCCACCGCAAAGGCTATATTGTCCACCCTCAATAAATAATGGGATACCATTAACTAAAGCATTGGCAATTTTTTTTCTAGCATCATTATAAATTCTCTGAACAGTTGTACGGGCTATACCCATTTGATTGGCACACTCTTGTTGCATTAGTCCTTCTAAATCAATTAATCGAATTGTTTCATATTCATCAACAGTAATTATTTGCCTTAAATTTTCATCTGTAGAAATATCGAGAGGCCCAAACCGTCTTGCTTTAGGCATGCAACAAACATTTCTTCTTATAATAGGTCTGGACATAAAGACACTTCCTTTAATTGTTAATAGCTTTCTTCTTTAGTTATTGACATATTTCCATTGCTCCTTTCATTATAAGTATGTGAAATGAAAATGTCAATGCTCCAAGAAATGCCACTGTTTTAAATTGAAATTACTCTTACTTTTCTGCTTCAAGCTCTTCTTCAAGGACTCTTTCCATTAATTTTTGATTATCGTTAACTGTAGCCTCCATATACGCATCAGCCATAGAATCTATCTTAAGCTATAGCCATGGTTAGTTGCAATTTCCCGTATCAGTTCTCTTAAGGCTCTTCCATTTCCTTCTCGAAAAGGATGAATATGATTAAGATCTAATACTAAAGAAGCCAGCTTTTTAATAAATTCAGGCTTATCCATCTTGATATTACTCTGTAGTTCATCAATTTTTTGTCTATAGAATACAATGCATTGTTAATAGCACTTGAAGGCAAAAAATTAGTTTCTCCCTTTGACAAGTCCACACGTCTAACCTTACCTGCCCATTCATAAACGTCACTAAAAATTTGTTCATGAATTTCAAAAAGCCTTCTCGAAGAATTTACAAAAGGTACTTTCCTTCTCCTTAAGTTCAACATATGCCTCATTGCAATTTTATGTTCAACTTCTATAAGAAGCTTCTGATCTTCAATTCCTAATTTATTTTTCATAACTTGCTTTTCATTATCAAAATATATCTTATCTTCTTTATAACTATAAAGCATTTTTCATCTCAATCAAAGTAGCAATAGAAATTTTATCGTGGTAAAAATCCACTAGTATTTGTACAGATTCTGTTGTCGGTACAAAGCCTTCTAAAGCAGCACTTGAAATAACTGCTTTAAAATCATCATAATCCTCTTGGTTACTCATTTTAACACCATATAATTCTAACATAAATTCTCCCCACAATTAAAATATTCCTACCTTAATTATACCATATTTTCAGTGTTTTTGTCTTATGTTAACATATTATTTATGACAATATAGCAAAACAGTTTCAAGATTTTACACTTGAAACTGTTTTGTTTTTTATAATAAGCCTCCGTGGGCTAATGAAGCAATATAGTCTTTGGTAATTTTTTCTTTTGCTAATAGAAGGGGTAATACTATATCAAATACAGAAGGGCCACCTCTTAATAAACCAGCAGGCAAGCCAATAACAGGCGTATCTTGGCGGTATGCAACCATAAACATTGCGCCTGGAAGAACTGGTGAGCCATAAGCTATAACCTCCATATCATCTCTTTCAAGAATAACTTCTTTTGTTATATCGTTAGCATCTACAGACATCCCCCCAGTTAATAAAATAATATCAAATTTATTCTTTAAAAAAGAATCAAGAGCATCTTTAACTTCTTCTTTATTATCTGGCAGAATCAATTGTTCTGCAATATGAGAACCATAAGGCTTTACTTTACTATCAACATAGGGATAGAAGGCATCTTTAATTCTCCCAGAATATATTTCAGTCCCTGTAGTAATTAAACCAATTTTCATTTGATGAAAAGGTTTAATACTAACTAAAGGTTGACTGAGCAATACTAATCCTTCATCTATAATAGATTCTTCAATTTCTAGTGGTGTTACCCCAAAAACTGCAATTTTATCCCCTTTTTTTACAGCAGAATAATTTCTTTTAGCAGAAACCATTAAGCCATCAATTAAATTAATAGTTTTTAAACGTTCAATATCAATAATTAATAAACCATCTTTTTTTGCTGTTACAAAAACTTTACCTTCTTTTGGTTCACCAACTGCTAAATGAGATCCTATCCCTCTAATACCCAGAGAGTGAGCACCTTCATTTTCATGAATCAAAGAAGAGTTTTCATCTAAAATAAAGATTTCATATTTCCCCATATTTTTTAATGTTTCAACATCATCAATTGTAATAATATGGCCTTTAGGAAAAATAGTTTTGGTGTCACTGCCAGGAGTAATACCTGTTAACTCATGACTAATTTTTTCCCCAATAGCATCCTCTACAGAAAAAATTTTCATTTGCCACCTACTTCTCATTCAATAGTTCAATATAGTCTTCTTTAACCAATCTTACTTTCTTCTGACTTTTAAATGAATACTCTTTTCCTGCTACATTAACAAATACAAATTCAGCTTCTTTTTCTTTTGCTATAGAAGACTCAAGTCCTCTATTAAATGCTACATCGAAAAGAGCAATTGCCTTTTCCAAGCCATCACCTGTTTTAAAATTCCAAACTTCATCAGGTTGAGCCAACCTATCTTCACTGTAAATTGAGTCCTCATCCATTCCAATTAAAAGCTCATAAACTTCTGAGATTTCAAGTATATTAGTCTCCTCAACTGTAACAGGATTTCTTTCAATAGCGGCTTTCATAAATGGTAGGGCATCGCCATTATTTATATCCCTATAGGCCATAAATGCTAATGCTGCCATTTCATTACTATTTCTTTTTGCTTTTAAGTAATTAATAACTGCTTCTCTAGTTTCTAAACCAGCTAAAACAACAGGTTCTGTTTGAACCCATTGTTTATCGGCACTTGGTAGTTTAGGTGTTGTTTTACAAAATAGTAAGAGTTCCTTTAGTAAACCTGTTATTCGGCTACAAGTATTTTCAGTCAATTGCTCAAGCAATTCGGGTTGCTGCATAAACTCTTCAATAGTAAAATGACTTTTACCAAATAGTTTTCCCACTTCCTTTAGGCTAACACGACCCTCAATAGGCTCCGTGTAATATTCCATTGAATCAATTTCATCTAAAAGCTTTCCCTGGGTATTTGAACCTATTAAATAGGGGCTTCCATGTTCATAAGGAAATACTTTTTCAGCTTCAATATAAAGAGTCTTTCCACCTTTTTGATGTTCAAATTGAAAACAGACTTGCCTAAAGCTAGCATTTCTTAAGAAACTTGCAATAGCGCCATAATCTACTCCACTCTCTAAATAAGCTTCTAGCTTTTCAGAAAACCTTTTATAGGTCTCCTTTGGCATTGTAGCTTCATCATAAATTCGATGAATATAACCCTCATTATTAGAAATAAAAGTAATTTGCTCATTTTCAATTGCTCGGCGGGCTTTCATAGAAATTTCAGTACCATTAAACCACATATTGTAAGTTACAATTCTTCTATTATTAGTAATTACACCTGTGCCTATTGTCAAGAAGTTTTGAGAATGTAAAGGGGTTGCAATCATAAAGATGTCTTCTAATGGAAAACCACCTACAATAAATAAGGCTGCATGATAAAGTGTTGAAAAAGAGACACACTCACCAGCACCTTTTGTATAACCATCTCTTCTATAGAAGGAGCCCATAGACTCAACAGTCTCCGTTTTCCAATAAGGAATCGTATCTGTAGTGTATTTATCAAGACCAAAATGCTTTCTAATATCCATATCAAAATAGTACTTATCACCTTCATAGCCAAACAAAGCATTACTTTGAGATAAGGTATCTAAATCAACAAAGTCTTTAAAACGATTTAATTCTTTATCTTTTGTTGTTAATCCCCAAGTATCTAAATCTAAGTTAAAATCATAATTATTCATAATATATTGCTTAATTCGTTGCAATTTTTTGTTGGTATTCATTTTTTCAATACCAGCAAGCCATGGATCCTCTTTCCACTTCCAAACAACTGGCGACATAATATTGGCCAAAACTAAAGAAAACATTAGTTCTGGGAAAATAAATATCTCCATATCAGAAAGACTGACTGCTGAAGAATATTTTTCTAAAGAGGCTTCATTTTTTTTATCTAACATTGGCTTCACTCCATAACTATAAGATTGATTTTTATAATACTCTTTATATTATAACTTAAATCAAATGGATATCCAACCATTTTCCTTGTATTTAAATAATCTCTTTATCTTCATTATTTTAAAGAAACATTCCATCCTCTCCCCTACTTCATTGTAACTCCACTTTAGGACTGTATACTAATACTTAGCAAATAATGAAAGGAGATGATAATCATGAAAAAAGAATTACCCTTTTTAATCGCTTTTTTACAAATACTATTCAATAGATACATTCCCTTTAAATATAAATACACACTGTTTTTCAAGAAACCATTTCTTAAAAAAGCAGTTCAATAAAAAATTACCTCAAATTTTGTTAATATAATTTGTTAATATAAATAACCACTTTTCATTTTACTTCCTCTAAGAAGTCATCACCTTCACCAAGTAATGACTTCTTTTTTATGATTACGCTAAAATACATTCTAAACTCGACTGTACTTCTTACTCTCTCTATAGTATTCTTGTATACTTATACTCAAGAAGAAACTTAAACAATAACAAACATTAAGTTTTGTTTATAATAAAATTCACACATTTCATTTTACTTTCCAAAGGAACCATTATCTAGTATAGATAATGGTTCCTTCCCTTTGCTATAAAACAGCAAATTTGATACAATTAGGACAGAATAAAATCACAAAAGGAGTGTTTAATATGCCTTTAGTTAATACAAGAGAAATGTTTAAAAAAGCTTATGCTGGCGGCTATGCTATCGGTGCTTTCAATGTAAATAATATGGAGATTATCCAAGGTATTACGGAAGCTGCAAAAGAAGAAAATGCACCACTTATCATACAAGTATCTGCAGGTGCCAGAAAATATGCAAATCACACTTATTTAGTAAAATTAGTTGAAGCAGCACTAATTGAAATAAACTTACCAATTGCGCTACACTTAGATCACGGTGATTCTTTTGAGCTCTGTAAATCCTGCATTGATGGTGGATTTACATCTGTAATGATTGATGGTTCTCACCTTTCATTTGAAGAAAACATTGCCCTTACACGCCGTGTTGTAGAGTATGCTAAAGATAAAAATGTTACAGTGGAGGGAGAGCTAGGTCGTCTTGCTGGTATTGAAGATGATATTAAAGTTACAGATGAAGATGCTACCTATACTCACCCCGATGAAGTAGAAGAATTTGTGGAAAGAACAGGAGTTGATTCCCTAGCTATTGCAATTGGAACAAGCCATGGTGCCTATAAATTCAAAGGAGAAGCAAAACTCCGTTTTGATATTTTAGAAGAAATTGGTAAACGTCTACCAAATTACCCAATTGTATTACATGGTGCTTCTTCTGTTATTCCAGCTTATGTGGAAAAAATCAATCAATATGGTGGTACCTTAGGTAATGCTAAAGGCGTTCCTGAAGAAATGCTTAGAAAAGCAGCTCAAATGTCAGTATGCAAAATTAATATCGACTCAGACTTACGTCTTGCAATGACTGCAGAAATTCGTGAAGCATTGGCAAAAGATACGAGTAACTTTGACCCAAGAAAATACTTATCCCCTGCAAGAGCAGCAATTAAGGAAGTTGTAAAACATAAATTGGTTCATGTTTTAGTATGCAATGGAAAGGCTTAAAAATGGAAATTAAAGAGATTTTATTTGATAAAGATGGTATCCTGCTTATTTTTGAGAAAACCTGGAGACCTATTGCAATTAAAGTAATTAATCAAATAATGGCCCACTATCATCTCCCTGAGTCTTCTCGAAAACCTCTATCAGAAAATATAGGGTTATTGCCAGATATGATTCATATGGATAGCTCACTATTAGCTGGTACTAATGCCAATGTAGCCAATGATATGCTTAAAGAATTAGGCTGGTTAAATAGAGACGACTTTATTACTGTTTCCACCTTCTATTTTAATACCATTGCTAAAGAGGCTCCCTTTCATGCTATTGAACATGTTGAAGACCTTTTAAAAACACTAAAAAATTGCCATTGGTCTTTCAACAGCAGACTCCTTAGAAAATGCTACTGTATTCCTTGAAAAAACAGGCTTAGCACCTTATTTTGGCTATATTGGTGCAGATAATGGCATTATTAATCCAAAAAACCAGCGCCAGACTATATTAATGTATTCTGTGAAAAATTTAAGTTCCAACCAAATGAAGTAGCTGTTGTAGGTAATACAATGACAGACATTACTTTTGGCAAAAATAGTCAGGCTGGCCCTACAATTGGGGTATTAACAGGAACCGGCACCAAAGAAATTCTTGAAAATGAAGCTACCCTAGTTATTAAAAGTGTTAACAATATTATTCAAGATAATGGTACCTTAGTTTGGGAGACTTTATAATGGAAATGATAAAAGATAAAATAATTTATAAGGGCTGGCTCACTTTAAAAGAGCGACTCTTAAATAAAAGACGCTATGAAATTCTTGTCAAAAAAGATGCAGTTGCTGCTTTAGCGGAAGATAAAGAGGAGCGGATTTTATTAGTGAAACAATTTCGCCCAGCTCTTTTAAGAGAAACATGGGAAATCCCTGCTGGGGTTATGGATAAAGCAGGTTTAGATGAAAAAGCTATTGTTATTGAAGAATTATCAGAAGAAGCTAACTTAGAAGTTGCTGAAAATCAACTGGATTTTTTAATTTCTTTTATGCCAGAAATGGGTATTTCAAATAGTAAAATCCATCTCTATTACACAAAAATTAATTATACTGGAACAGATAAAACGATAACAGATGATTTAGATGTAACAGCTATTAAATGGTTTAGTCATAAAGACTTAGAGGAAGAAATTGCTCAAGGCAACCTCCTGGATATCAAAACCCTTTTAGCTTACTATTATATTAAAAATAAATAATCTGAAAATCAACAAAAAAGGATTAAACAATAATGTTTAATCCTTTTTTATACTAATCTTTTTGGATAGTTTCTGTTTCTTTAGTGGGCTGTTCTTTATTGCAATCTCTTCCGAATAAAGTTTTAAAATTAAGTATAATATTTAATAACATACCTGATAGGGCTCCAATTACAATTCCAGAATGTCCAAAAATTTGTATAAACCAGTCTGGGAATTGATTATAAAATCCTGGAACAATTGATGAACCATCACCTAAGCCAACTGCAACCGCTAAAATAAGGGTATTCTTATTATCGTTTAAGTCAACATCTTTAAGCATATTAATACCCGATACAATAACCATTGAAAACATCACAACCATGTCTCCTCCAAATACAGGTTTGGGAATAATAGTTGCTAGGGCTGCAAATTTAGGTAAAAGCCCTAAAATAATAAAAATAATACCTGCTGTACTGACTACAAATCTTGATGTTACTTTTGTCATTGTCAATAATCCCATATTATGAGCAAATGTAGTATATGGGAAAGCATTAAAAATACCACCTAGGGTTGTAGCAATCCCCTCTGCTCTTAATCCCTTTACAACATCTTTCGTATCAACTTTTGTAGAACAAATTTCAGATACTGCTATAAATATGCCTGAAGATTCAATCATAATAACTAAGGCTACAATAATCATTGTTATGATACTTGAAAATTCAAACTTTGGCAGACCAAAATAAAATGGTTGAACAATACTAAACCATGCCGCATCTGCTACAGGAGTAAAATCGACTAAGCCTATAAAAGCCGCTACTATAGCACCCATAATAATAGCAAAAAGTATTGATAATGTTTGTAGAAAACCTTTAAAGTATTTGTTAAAAACAACAACAACGGCAACTACAATAACAGCTAAAAGAACAGATATAGGCTCTGCTCCACCTTCATGTCCATTTACAATATTGTTAAAACCTACAGGAACAAGTGTTATTCCTACAATAATTGCAATAGCACCAATTAATACTTTAGGCAAAAGCTTAATTAGTTTGCCAAAGAGTGGGGCAATCAACAACATGAATATACCTGCAGCGATTACAGATCCAAACATAGTCTGAATCCCTCCTTGCTTGGCTATTCCAATTAATGGTCCAACACTCATAAAGGCTACACCTAATGTGACGGGCAAACGGATACCAACATATTTTGTCAAACCAAATGACTGGATAAAAGTGGCAATACCACAGATAAATAAATCTGCTGCAACAATAATTGCAATTTCAGTACCGGATAAACCAATGGCATTGCCAATTACAAGGGGAACAGCAATGGCACCTGCATACATTGCTAAAACATGTTGTAATCCTAAAGGTATCATTTTCCTTCATAGAAATTTTCTCATCGACTCTACTACGATCCATTTCACATCTCCCTTTCATATTAAATTTCACACAATAAAAGCACGCATCCAGCCCTGAATACGTGCCATTATATATGCAAATTGTATACGCTTACATTATATTAAAATATTTTTACTAAAAACCATCTCTTTTAGTCTATTAAATACCCTTTAACATAAAAATTGAAATAACCCCTAAAGCATTCGTAATCATATGTAAAATAATGGGTAACCAGATTGTTTTCGTGCGATAGTAGGACCAAGCAAAAATCCCACCCATAAACAAATAAGGAATGACATTTAAATAATCGCCTCCCATAATAACATGGGCTAAACCAAATACAAGCACACTAATAAAAACACTTCTCAAGCGAAATCCTGCTAACTTAAAAATAACAAATCTAAAAATAATTTCTTCCACAAAAGGCCCAAAAATAATGACATCAATAACCATAATTAAGGGTACTGTTGTCAAAAGTGTTTCAGCAACCTGTTGATTTTGACTAACTCCTGCTCCAATAGCCATTGTTAACACATTTGCCAATATAGAACAACCATAAAATACAATTAGCCACAAGAAAAGACGTTTGTATGTTTTTTTCTGAACAAAAATCTGCCATTCCTTCTTTAAAGATGTTCTAAAATAATAAGCATAGAATATAAAAAGTAAAAAGGAACTAACAACCTGTAAAAAAACATTCCACTGTAAATAACTTACTTCATCAAGTTTCAAATAATGCACTAATCCAATAATAACTATATTCACTAATAAAAAAGAGGCAATATAAACCAGTAATGCCACTATGCTTTTCTTTTTCATAACCCACTCCCTTAAATTGCTTATAAAAAAAGGTGGAGCTTACTCCACCTTTTAGATTGATTAACGTTTTGAGAACTGTGATGCTTTTCTGGCTTTTTTCAAACCGTATTTTTTTCTCTCTTTCATACGTGGGTCTCTTGTTAAGAAACCTTCCCTTTTAAGAGCAGGTCTTAAAGTAGCCTCTGCCTCAATAAGCGCTCTGGAAATACCGTGACGAATTGCCCCTGCTTGACCAGAAACACCGCCTCCGTTTGTTTTAGCGATTACATCGTATTTATCTAAAGTTTCTGTTACAACCAATGGTTGTTTAACAATCATTACTAAAATATCTTGATTTAAATACTCTTTAACTTCTCTGTTGTTAATAGTAATTTGTCCATTTCCAGGTACTAAATATACTCTAGCAACAGCATTTTTTCTTCTGCCCGTACCGTAATAACGTACTTGTTCCACCATGACTAAACCTCCTATCCTTTAATTTCTAAAACTTCAGGCTTCTGTGCTTGGTGTGGATGTTCACTACCTGCGTACACATGAAGTTTAGCCAATACTTGTCTACCTAATTTATTATGAGCAACCATGCCTTTAACTGCTATTTCAACAATTCTTTCAGGATGTTTCTCCATCATATCTTTATAGCATATTGTTTTTAAATTGCCAGTATAACCAGTATGTCTTCTATATAGTTTTTGATTTTCTTTATTACCTGTTAAAGCAACTTTTTCTGCATTAATTACAATTACGTAATCTCCTGTATCTAAGTGTGGTGTAAACTCAGGTTTATGTTTTCCTCTTAATACAGAAGCGATTTCACTAGCTAGACGACCTGATCTTTTACCATCAGCGTCTACAACATACCATTTTCTATTAATAGAATCTGGTTTTGCCATATATGTTTTCATAGGAATCCTCCTTATTTGTTGTTTTCGTTATTCTTGTTTCTATAAAAACCTTAGAAGCGGGGCTCTTGCTTTCAAAATCTTTACAAAATGCACTACTAATTATATCTAAGATAGTAGTTAAAGTCAATAAAATAGTAGGTAATTGGTTCCTTTCAATGTTTTTCCGTTGTTGTTTTCTTTGAAAAATATGCCTCACCAATAATAGAGGGTGATAAAATAACATTCTTGGTCCCGCATATCTCATTACTTTACCCATTACTTGTTTTTTATCTTTGCTATAGCATTGGGTACTACATTTACTACAAAACACGTCTTCTTCTATGTTAGGACAGCATTCTGCCCTAACATCAGAATACGCCATAAGCTCTTTACACTCAGGACACACCCTCTCAGATTCATGATTCTTTTTGCAGTATAAAGTAATCATTTCATTTACAATTTGCTTTTTGTGCTTTCTTATTCATTTTAGAATTACCTACAAACTCAAGGTTAGTATATGCTAACCTTATTCTTAATTGTAAATGAGAAGCTATAACTAGTCAATTGCTATAACAATAAAAAAGGATTTGCATCATTATAGATGCAAATCCCTATTATTTCTTTTATGTTGTAGCTATTCCCCCCCCATTTCTGAAACATCATAGCAACCTAATCCTTCTATTTCCTTTTTAAAGGCATCAGACTGAATAATCTCAATAGCTTTTTGGAATAATGGCTTTGAAAGATCTTCTTTTTTTATAATTAAATCATAAGCTTCTGTTTGGAGAGGCACAAAGTCTATTTCAGCTACCTGAAGAGCTGCTTTTTCATTACCTAAACCAACAATCGCCATCTCCCATGGCAATAGCACTGGCTACAGCTAGATGAGATGTTCTTTCTCTGTCATAGCCTTCAATAGTGATCCCTAACACACCTAATTTTCTCAAATGCTCATCTAGCAGTACCCGAGTACCACTACCTTTTTCTCTATTGATAATTCTTAACTGTTTATCTAAAATATCTTTTACTGAATGTATATTGTGAGGATTACCTTTTTTACATAAAATCCTTGTTTCCTTTTGACTAAACGAAAGATAACAGCTGGTATCCCTGGTAACAATCGAAGAACATAAGGTTCATTGTAGGCTCCTGTATCGCCATCCCATAAATGAAGCAGTGCTAAAAAAACTTACCTCGTTATTGTAAAGGGCATACAACCCATTATAGCTACCTACCATAAGCTCGTAACACCTGAGTCTCCCCACCGTCGTGAAAGATGACTGGAAAGACTATCTAAAATTACATCTTGACCACAAATTACAAAACCCTGCTGAATAACTTTTTCCTCTTCAACAGTTTCAGCTATACCATCAATAGATATTTTCTTATAGCGTGCCAACTCTTCTGGCTCTACTCTGAATTTATTGCCAACGCGATAAGCTTTCAGCTCACCTCGTTTAATTAATTCATAAACTGTATTTTTGGCAATTTGCAAGCTGTCTGCAACTTCTTGAGGTTTTAAAGATTGATTTTTATCTCCCACTGTCACCATCATCCTTCCTTATTATTCAAATATATGAACCTTTTTTTTATGGGGTTCCGCAAAGAAATGTCCTAGTATTTTTTCAAAAGCAACCCCTTCTTTATTAAAACTCTGATTCTGATAGGTACCTTTTGCAGCTTCTTCTACAAAAGCTGTCGCCTTATCCATAGCTACATCTAAACCTTCACCCATAATAATGCTTCCAGTTAAAACACTGGCATACATATCTCCTGTTCCAGGGTAAATTTCAGGCACATAGTCAATCGGAGCATGAAAAAATAAGTCTTCTTCATTATCATACCCTAAATTTCCATGACTATCTTCAGGTAAAGAAACACCAGTCACAACAACTTTATGAGGACCTAATTCAGCAAGCTCTTTTAGTAACCCTTTTGCCTCTTTATGAGAATAAACTTTATTTTCATAAGGCTTTTGTAGTAAAAAACAGGCTTCAGTCATATTCGGTGTAATTACATCTGCCTTTTTAACTAAAGAAAGCATAGCTCTGCCCATTTCTTCTGTATAGGTGACATAGAGTTTTCCTTCATCTCCCATAACAGGGTCAACTACAATTAGCTGCTCCTTTTTAGTCTTAAAATCATCCATAAACTGAGAAACAATCTCAATTTGTTCATAAGAACCTAAAAAGCCTGTGTAAATACAAGAAAATTCTAAAGCCATCTCTTGCCAATGGCGAATAAAATCTTTCATATATGGTGTAAAATCTAAAAAGGAAAAATCCCCTAACCCATCAGAATGGCTACTTAATATCGCTGTAGGTAAAGGACATACTTGTATTCCCATAACTGATAAAATAGAAATGGCAGTTGTTAAAGAACATCTGCCAAACCCTGACAAATCATGAATAGCTGCTACTCGAGGTATTAATCCATTCATTACAACCCTTCTTTCAGCTCCTATTTTTTAAGCTTTAAGGCTCTCGTTTTCAATGGTAAACCAAAGCAATTAATAAAGCCTTCTGCATCTTTGTGATCATAAAGTTCTTCATCCATCGTAAATGAAGCAATATTAGTATCATAAAGTGAATATGGAGATTTGCTACCAGCTATAGTACAATTCCCTTTATAAAGTTTAATTTTAACAGTACCTGTTACTGTTTTTTGAGTATCATTAACAAAAGCATCTAAAGCTTCTCTTAACGGAGAAAACCATTGTCCATAATAAACTAACTCAGCATAGCGTTGAGATACTAATTGTTTATAGTGATAGGTATCTCTATCTAAACATAAATATTCTAAATCATTATGAGCGGTGTAAAGAATTCGACCACCTGGATTTTCGTAAACGCCTCTAGATTTAATACCTACAAGACGGTTTTCTACTAAATCATCAATGCCAACACCATTTCTTGCACCCATTTCATTTAGTAGTGTTAATAATTCAACACTGCCCATTTTCTTGCCATCAATAGCTACAGGCATACCTTTTTCAAAATCAATAGTTACATATTCTGCTTTATCAGGTGCATCTTCTGGAGCCGTAACAATATGATAAAGCTCTTTTTGATGTTCATTCCAAGGATCTTCTAAGTCCATACCTTCATGACTTAAGTGCCAAATATTTCTATCCATACTGTATAGATTTTTCTTAGTTACTGGTAGTGGAATTCCTCTTTTTTCAGCATAGTCAATAGCTTCTTCACGAGATTTAATATCCCAAATCCTCCAAGGAGCAATAATCTTCATTTCTGGTGCTAATGCCATTATCGTTAACTCAAAACGAACTTGGTCATTTCCTTTTCCAGTACAACCATGGCAAATAGCTTCTGCTCCTTCTGCTTTCGCAATTTCTACTAAACGCTTAGCAATACAAGGACGAGCAGTAGCTGTTCCTAATAAATATTTGGTTTCATATACTGCCCCTGCTTTTAATGTAGGGAATATATAGTTATCTACATAGTCTTGTGTTAGATTTTCAATATAAATCTTAGATGCTCCTGAAGCAATTGCTTTATCTCTTAATGGCTCAAGCTCTTCTCCTTGCCCAACATCTCCTGCTACACAAATTACTTCATAACCATATGTTTCTTTCAACCATGCAATAATAATTGAAGTATCTAAACCGCCTGAATAGGCTAATACTACTTTTTTCATTTTAATTCCTCCCCGTTCTTTCTATAATAAATTAGCTAAAATAGCTTTTTGAGCATGTAGTCTATCTTCTGCTTCATCAAAGACAACTGAGTGTTTTCCTTCAATTACATCTTCTGTAATTTCTTCTCCTCTATGAGCTGGCAAACAATGCATCACAATTACATCTTTTGCAGCTTTTTTCAGAAGTTCTTCATTAATCTGATATTGGCTTAAATGTTTTTTTCTTTCAGACATTTCTTCTTCCTGTCCCATACTTGCCCAAACATCTGCATAAAGAACATCTGCTTGACTACTGGCAACATCAATATCTGGAGTAACAATAATTTTTCCACCTGTATCTTTGGCAATACTTTTAGCAACCTGAACCCAGTTTTCTTCTGGTTCATAACCACCTGGAGAAGCAATTACTATTTCCATACCCATTTTAGCACCACCAATCATTAGTGAATGTGCCATATTATTACCATCACCTATATAAGCCAGTTTCACACCCTTTAAATTATGTCCCTTATGTTCTCTAATTGTTTGTAAATCAGCTAAAACTTGACAAGGATGTAAAGCATCAGTCAAACCATTAATAATTGGAATAGAAGCATAAGTTGCTAATTCTTCAACATCATCATGACTGTAGGTACGAATCATAACGCCGTCTAAATAACGACTTAAAACCCGAGCCGTATCGCGAATCGGTTCTCCTCTACCCATTTGCAAATCAGTAGCTGATAAAAATAGGGGATAGCCACCTAGTTGGATCATGCCAACTTCAAAAGATACTCTAGTTCTAGTTGAGCTTTTTTGGAAAATTAGCCCTAATGTTTTTCCTTTTAATAGTTCATGAGGTTCTCCTTTTTTTACTTTACCTTTCAAATAATCAGCAAAATCTAAAAGGAAAACAATTTCTTCACTTGTGTAGTCTTTCAGGCTTAAAAAGTCTCTGCCTTTTAAAGAACCTGTCATTTCTAGTAAACTCATTTAATTGCCCCTTTCCTCTAACAAATCATCTAATAAGAAAATTAATTTATCTATTTCTTCCTCTTCAATTGTCAAAGGCGGTAAGAAACGCATTGTATTACCTTTAGCTTGATTAATAATAATGCCTTTTTCATAGGCTTTTGCCACTAAATCAGAGCCATCATCAACTAAGGAAAAGCCAACCATTAAACCTCTGCCTTTTAATTCTAAAATAGATTCATGTTTTTGCTGTAAAGCAAATAGACCAGATGATAGATAAACACTTCTCTTTTTTATTGTATCCATAAATCCATCAGATAGCAATGTTTCAAGGACAACAATTCCTCCTCTACAAGCAACTGGATTGCCACCAAAAGTAGAACCGTGATCACCTGGTACAAAAGTTTCAGCAACTTCAGCTTTAGCTAAAATAGCACCTAATGGTAATCCCCCTCCTAGTGCTTTTGCACTGGTAAGAATATCGGGTTCGACACCAAGCCATTCATAAGCAAACAGGCTACCAGTACGACCTAATCCAGTCTGTATTTCATCAAAAATCAAAAGCAGATTCTGTTCTTTACATAATTGGTTTAAATCCTTCATAAACCCTACAGTACAACTATTTAGTCCACCTTCTCCTTGAATAGGTTCTACTAAAATAGCGCACACATCTTCATTAACTAAGGCTTTTACACTTTCAATATCATTTAATATAGCATACTCAAAGCCTGTTGGTAATGGAGAGAAGTTGGTATGAAAACTGTCTTGTCCTGTTGCACTTACAGTAGCTAAAGTTCTGCCATGAAAAGACTCTTTAAAAGTTATAATCTTATTCTTCTCCTTACCATACTTGCCTTCACTATATTTCCGAGCTAATTTAATAGCACCTTCATTAGCTTCTGCTCCTGAATTTGAGAAAAACACTTTATCAAAACAAGTATTTTCTACCAGTAGCTCCGCTAACTTTAATTGAGGTTCTGTTTGAAAATAATTTGAACAGTGAATTAATTGCTCCACTTGATCTATCATGGCCTCCACTAAAGGTTTATAACCATAGCCTAAGGCATTAACTGCAATACCACTGAGAAAATCCAAATATATTTTACCATTTTCATCAATTAAATAATTCCCTTCACCTTTAACCATTTTTTCTGGAAAAGGTTTATATGTATTCATTAAATTCATTATATATTCTCCTATTTCACAATCATAGTGCCAATACCCTCATCAGTAAATACTTCTAATAAAATAGAATGAGGCACACGTCCATCAATAATATGAACCTTACTAACCCCTTTGTCTAAAGCATTGATACAACACTCAACTTTAGGAATCATGCCTCCCGAAATGACCCCGCCCTGAATTAATTGCTTAATATCATCAACATGAAGACTATTGAAAATAGTCTTATCTCCATTGCTATTTTCTGAGTATATACCTTCAGTATCTGTTAATAAAACAAACTTATCCGCTCTTAATGCAGCCGCAACCTCTCCAGCCATAAAATCTGCATTAATATTGTAAGTTTCCTGATCTTCGCCAATAGCAATAGGTGCAATAACTAGAATATAGCCTTGCTCAATTACGTCTACTAAAACTGTTTTATCAATAGTTTTAATTTGACCAACAAAGCCAATATCCACTTTCTCTTCTTCACCCGTATCACTATAAATAGTTTGAAAATACTTTTCAGCCACAATCATGGCACCATCTTTGCCACACATACCAAAAGCATTGCCACCATGATAGTTTATGCCTGCAACGATTTCCTTATTAATTTTTCCTACTAAAACCATTTCAGCAATTTCCATAACCTCTTTATCTGTATAACGCAAGCCATTTACGAAGCGGGTTTCTTTACCTAAACGTTCTAACATAGATGTAATTTCAGGCCCACCACCATGAACAATTACTGGATTCATGCCAACAAGCTTCATTAAAACAATATCTTGAAACACACTTTGTTTTAATTCCTCATTAATCATAGCATTGCCACCATACTTCACTACTACAATTTTGCCATGAAAGCTCTGAATATAAGGCAGAGCCTCTACTAAAATAGCAGCTTTTTTCTTGGCTGTTTCATATTTATTATCCATAATATCTCCTAACTTCTGTAACTGCCATTGATTTTCACATAATCATATGACAAGTCACATGTATAAACAATAGCATCTCCTTTGCCTTCTCCCATTTCCACGAGATAGTAAATATCCTTTTCTTTTAAAATTTTTCTAGCTTTATCTTCATCAAAGGATAGTCCTTGACCCATTTCACAAACTAAAAACTCCCCTTGTTTACTGCCAATATAGATATTGGTTTCTTCAGGTTTAAAGTCAATACCAGCATTACCAACAGCACTTAAAATTCTACCCCAGTTAGCATCTTCACCAAAAGCAGCTGTCTTAACTAAACTAGAGGTAGCTACAGACTTACCAGCTTTCATAGCATCTTCTTCATTTTTTGCACCATCAATACGCACTTCAATAAACTTAGTAGCCCCTTCCCCATCTCTCGCAATACTTTTAGCCATTTCATTTAAAATATTAACTAATCTATCATTAAAAATATCATAAAGTTCATCGTCTTTTGATTCAACTTTGCGAATACCACTGGCGCCATTAGCCATTACAATAACCATATCATTAGTACTTGTATCCCCATCAACAGTAATACAATTAAACGTTTTATCAATAGCTTCTTTTAGCATTTCATCTAAAAGCCCTTTTTCAATGGCAATATCAGTAGTTACAAAACCTAACGTTGTAGCCATATTAGGGTGAATCATCCCACTACCTTTACAAACCCCCCCCAGATAACAGCTTTTACCTTCAAATTCAAAACCTCTCACAAAAGATTTTGGAAATGTATCTGTCGTTAAGATAGCTTCAGCAGCATCTTCACCATGATCTTTACTATCTCCTAAAAGCCCACTACAATTCTTAATCCCCTCAACAATAATCTCCATTGGTAAATGAACACCAATTACACCTGTTGAAGCTACCAATACCTCTTCATCCTTTAAGCCCAAGGACTCTGCTGTAACTTGACACATTGTTTCAGCATCACCATAGCCTTTTTTACCTGTACAAGCATTGGCATTACCACTGTTAACAACCATACCTCTAATACTACCACCAGCAATTTTTTTCTGAGTTAAAACAACAGGGGCTGCTTTCACTTTATTTTGGGTGAATACACCACTGGCAACAGCAGGTAATTCACTATAAATTAACATTAAATCTTTTTTTCTTCTTTTAACACCTGAATGAATGCTACCGCATTTAAATCCTTTAGGAAATACAATGCCATACTGATTGTCAAATTCTTCCATTCTCTATCTTCCTCTCTTAAATCTAAGGGAAAACAGGGGCTGCTAACAATCCCTTTGTTTCCTCTAAGCCAAATAAAATATTCATATTTTGAATTGCCTGTCCACTAGCACCCTTCCCTAAATTATCAATAACTGACAATACAACTAAGACACCAGCGTCTTCATCTAAAACAACATTAATATGACATAAATTAGTGCCAAAAACCCATTTTGTTGTAGGCAATACACCTTTATCTAAAATTTTAACAAAAGCTTCATTTTGATAATGCTTAATTAAAACATCTCTAATCTCGTCTTCCTTAAATGCCTTATTTTTCAGTTGACAATAAATGGTACTAAAGATACCTCTTGTCATTGGCACTAAATGAGGTGAAAATAAAATTTTGACTGGTTTATGACCAAAAGGTGTCAAATGACTTTCCATTTCTGGCTTATGTCTATGTTTCCCCGTACCATAAGCTAATAAATTTTCATCTTCTTCACAAAAATGGGTTAATAGTTTTGGCGCTCTACCAGCTCCACTTACACCTGATTTAGCATCAGCAATAATAGAGTCTTCTTCTATGATGCCTGCTTCCAATAATGGCGCTAAAGGCAGCTGTATACTGGTTGGGTAACAGCCAGGATTTGCAATTAGCCAAGTATCTTTTGTAATTTTTCCTCGATGAAGTTCTGGTATAGAATAAACAGCTTCATCTAACAATTCTGGTGCAACATGGTCTACTTGATACCACTTTTCATAAAGAGCTTGTTCTTCTAAACGAAAGTCAGCACCTAGATCCACTAGCATCTTACCTTGTTTTTTAACTTCCAAAGCTAATTCCATAGATTGACCATGAGGTAAAGCAGTAAAAATAACATCAGAATCTCTAACAACCTGTTCCCCATCTAAAGCTTCAAGACGCTCATCAGCAATACCCTGAAAAGCCCCAACTGTTTCTCTATACAATTTTCCTGCAGCGCTTTTAGAAATCAAATGGGCAATTTTAATGTCATCTCTGTATTTTAGACCCTGATACAAACCCATTCCTGCATATCCAGTTGCCCCATAAATACTTACTTTTACCTTTTTACTCACAGTTAATCTCCTCCATTTTTATATACCCCTTATTATACATCTTTATGTATAATAAAGTCAATATTTTAGTATAATATTCCTTTTATAACTTTAGATATGCATATTATTCATGTATTAATGCATAAATTCTAATTATTTTTTCTATTTATATTTTTTAGTTAGATTACTTGCTATGTCTAAAGCATTATAGTATAATCAGTCTAACAAGTTATACAAGTATTACTATTCATACACAAAGGAAAAGGAGATTATTGCCATGATGAAAACGCCAGATGGAAAATTTATGGGCTCAGTTAAAGTAGGTTCAAAAGGACAAATTGTAATCCCTAAAGAAGTCCGGGACATGTTTAATATTGAAACAGGAGAAACGCTAATACTTCTAGCAGATATTAATCAAGGTATTGCTATTCAAAAATTTGCAACCTATGAAACATTTGCAAAAGAAATTTTTTTGCGCTAAAAACAATCCTGAAGAGGCTGAGTAAAATGAATGCTATTGAAATTAAGAATCTAACAAAAACCTATGGACAAAAAACTGTTGTAGATTCATTGACACTGTCCATTAAAAAAGGGGAGCTTTTTTCATTACTATGTCAGAATGCAGCCGAAAAAACAACTACGATTAAAATGCTCTGTTGTTTGTTAAAGCCAACGGCAGGAGATGCAGTCTTATTAGGCAACAGTATCCTTACACAAACCCATGAAGTCAAGCAAAAAATTAATGTATCACCACAAGAAACAGCTATTGCACCTAATTTATCTGTATCTGAAAATTTAATATTTATAGCAGGTATTTATGGAAGTAAAAAAGAGATTGCAAAAAAGAAACATTGGAAATAATGAAAATACTTGGATTAGAAGCTATTGCAAAAGACAAAGCTAAAATACTTTCTGGAGGAATGCAAAGACGTCTCAGTATTGCTATGGCACTCATTACAAAACCTCAAATACTTTTCTTAGATGAGCCTACTTTAGGACTTGATGTAGTTGCAAGGAGAGAACTATGGCAAACCATTAGTGCTTTAAAAGACCATGTTACCATTATCTTAACGACTCTCATTACCTAGAAGAAGCTGAAGCACTTTCAGATCGCATTTGGTATTATGTTAAAAGGCAAATTAATGGCTAATGGTACTGTCAAAGAGCTTATTACAAAAACCAGAACTAAGAATTTTGAAGATGCTTTTATAAATTTAGCCACTGGACAGGAGGTACTCAAATGGGATTGTTAATATTTGCAGGCAGAAATCGCAAAGAAATTTTAAGAGACCCAATAAATTTAGCTTTTGGACTTGGTTTTCCTATTGTAATACTCTTACTTTTATCAGCCATTCAAAGCAATATTCCAATAAACTTATTTGAAATCGTTAACTTAGCTCCTGGAGTAGCTGTTTTTGGTCTCTCTTTTATCTCATTATTTTCTGGTATGTTAATAGCTAAAGATAGAAGTTCTTCTTTTTTAACCCGTTTATTTGCTTCACCTTTACACTCAACTGATTTTATTGGAGGCTATGCATTTCCATTAATCCCTATAGCAATTATGCAAAGCACCATTTGCTTTTTAGTCTCTTTATTTTTAGGCTTAACATTTTCCATAAATATTTTATGGGCAATCATTATACTCCTTCCTTCTGCTTTTCTTTTTATTGCTATTGGCTTACTGGCAGGAAGTTTTTTAATGATAAACAAGTTGGAGGCGTCTGTGGCGCCCTATTAACAAATTTAACAGCCTGGTTAAGTGGCGCTTGGTTTGATTTAAATCTTGTAGGCGGACTTTTTAGAGATATTGCCTACTTATTACCTTTTGTTCATGCTGTAGAAGCAACACGAGGAGCCTTTAAAAGGTGATTTCAATTTAATCTCCCCCCATCTTTGGTGGGTATTAGGCTATAGTATTGTTACCTTTATATTTGCAGTTCTCGTTTTTAGAAGAAAAATGAAAAAACAATAATTATACTATATAAATCATACAAAAAGAGTCATTCAAAAATGAATGACTCTTTAATTTCATTTTAATCATCAAGGGGATTATGATCAATTAATAAATTTTTCAAATGAGGTAATTGTTTTAGCCAAACAGGACTTTCCGTTATATAATTGTAATCCACATCCAGCTCTCTCGGGGACTTTATTTGACCCATTGAGTCAGGTAATTCCGTAAGTTTATTTAACCGCATATGTAAAACCTCTAATGACTCTAAGTCTCCAATAGTATTAGGTAAAATTTCCAGCTTATTCTCATCAGCATCGAACTCAACTAATTTTTTAAGATTTCCTATATTATCCGGTAATGTCTTTAGCTTGTTTCTACTAATTGATAGACGCTTCAATTCAGTTAAACTCCCTAAAGCTGACTCAAATTCAGTTAATTCATTATTCGCTAATAATACCCGCTTAACATTACTTATTTTATAGAATCCTAAAGGCATCTCTTTTAAGCGATTGTGGGTCAAATTCAATTCTCTTAATTCATCTAAGCTTGAAATACAATCACTAACTTGATGAATATGGTTAAATGCTAATACTAGTGTTCTTAAATACTTTAATTGTTTTATTTCATCAGGAACTTCTTTTATTTTGTTATCAAATAAGTCTAAATTTTCTAAATGCTTCATTGTAAATAAGTATTCTGGCATTTCACTCAAATGATTATGAGCTAAATCCAATGTTTTCAAATGCTGTAGTCGCCTTACTTCCTCTGGAAATGTTTTAATATGATTGTAGCTTAAATTTTACATATTCCAAATTAGTTAAATAGCCAATACCTGTAATATCTTTAATGAAGTGATTTGACCCTTGAAGCTTTGCTATGGGCAACAGGTCTTCCTTTGTCACCTCTGAATCTATTGATTCCTTTTTTAATGTTGTCATTATTAATTTAGCAAACCATTTATCTGGAAAAATCGAATGAATTTTCATTATTACTCCTCCTTAAATAGTCGTTCTTAATGAAACAGCGCCTAATCTAATAATAGTATAATTTTTAGATTTTTACAACTCTATCCTAAACTATATTGCAAATTTTAAGCAAGCCATTTTTTAAAACAATGCCACTTGAGTTTCACTTTTTTAAGTATAAGCTTTTCATAGTCTGTCATTAATGTTTCAATTTCCTGCCCCCCTTCTCTGTATCCCATTCTTTAAATGTATCCCTGTCTCTTCCATGATGTTCTATTTTTGTCCTGTTTCTCCTCCCGATAATAATTGAGTTTCAGGTGCACTACTACTAACTCCATTTAAAATAGAGGATAGTGTATAGTAAGTTCCTTGAAAATCCAACACTATTTTAATTAGAAGTCATTGTGTGATTACTATAATTGGGAAATACCCTCTGTCCAGTTGCTCTTACCCGAGCCTACCAATATTATATATAGTTTTTTATAGCAAATAAAATATATCCTTTTATCATATACGAATCCTTAACATAAAAAATTCTCTTAATATTTTCTTAATATAATATGACACCTAGCTGTCATATTGCACTTGCTATAATTATATTACAATAATTAGAAAGGAGCTGCAAAATTATGGATAATGATGTTTTTTATTGCTCATTTAACTTAAAAAAGAAGCCTCTATTTCTGATTTCTTGCAAGCAGCAGAGAAACTTAATAATGAGTATATATCTAAGCAAAAAGGCTATATATCATGGAAACAAATGGTTGATGGAAATACTTGGGCAGACTTTTTACAATTTGAAACAATGGCTGATGTTAAAAATTTTGAAGAAAATTCTAGTAATGCTGGTGAATTAGCTGAAAACTTCTACTCATACATTGACTTAAATAGTTGTAAAGTGAACTACTTTTCTATTGTAAGAAGCTATTAATATTTATTCAAAAAACAAATGACACTTTATATGTCGTTTGTTTTTTATGGTAATTATACCCAATCTTTTACAATACCATTTATTTAATGTAGCTTTCAATTTTTTATCAAAGCGATTTCCAGATATTTTTATTAATGTTGTAAAAAGACAATCAACTAAACAAAGCAAAGAAATTCTAGGGGCAAATGTTCCTGTTATTGAAGAAGTAGCTTTCCCCGTTCCATGAAGACTATAACAGGCTACTAAACCTATTGATATTAGAAACAAACCAGCTATTAATACAATTTTCCTCATGTGATATCCTCCTCTTGTGATTTAGATTATATATTAAGAAGCCTTAATGAATTCAAGATACTTAACCGCTTCTCATTATGAAATAATAACCTTTGGATTTAATTTTCACAGCTCCTTTACATCCACACTCAAGGTCTAATTTCCGCATCCAAAGCACTAAACAAGGTCTTTTCATACATTTAGGAACATTGTTTCGCAATATGTGTAAGACATGAAACAAATAGGTTATTGTCATTATATCATAGGATAAGCTGATGTCAATTCATTCTTAACTAAAAAACTCACTTTATGTTATCCATAAAGTGAGTTTAAATATTTATCTTTTTACAAGCACTATAAAGGTTTATTTAATAGCTTTCTAGCAAGCACAACACCATTACAAGATGCTTGCATTAAGCCCCTAGTAATACCAGCCCCATCGCCAATAGTATATAGATTTTTTAAGTTACTTAAAAAATCATTATTAACTTTAACTTTATTTGAATAAAATTTAACTTCAACACCGTAAAGAAGTGTCTCGTCACTGGCTAAACCTTTTGAAATATGATCTAATGCTTCAATCATTTCTTTAATATCCAGCATAATTCTATAAGGTAAAACTAGAGATAAGTCACCTGGCACTGCATCTTTAAGCGTTGGTTCAATATTATTTCTACCTAGACGACTTTCATTTGTTCTTCTACCTCTTTTAAAATCGCCAAAACGTTGAACCAATATTTTATTTCCTGCTAACATATTACCTAAACGAGCAATGTGTTTTCCATATTCAATTGGCTCACTAAATGGTTCTGTAAACTTCAATGAAACTAATAATGCAAAGTTTGTATTGGCAGTCTTATATTCATCACCTTTATAGCTATGACCATTAACAACAGCTAAGTTATCATCATAAATTTCTGTAGCTACTTCACCAGAAGGGTTTGAACAGAATACCCGAACTTTATCATCAAATGTTTTTGTATAGTAGATTAGTTTTGATTCATACATACTTTCATTTAAAGTTTTCATAACTTCGTCACGACATTCAACACGAACCCCAACATCTACAATACCAACTTCTCTATCAATTTTATATTGATAACACATATTGTCTAACCAGTCAGCACCATCTCTACCAACAGCTACTACAATATTTTCACCATAATATGGACGGTCTACATTAACACCAACAACAGCACCATCTTCATCTAAAATAAAGTCTTGAACAGGATTATTAAAGGATAACTCAACACCTAATGATTCTAAATGATCTTGAATTTTTGTATAAATATTATAGCCTTCTTCAGTTCCTAAGTGTCTAATTGGACATTCTATTAGCTTAAGATTACTACGAATAGCCTTTGTGCGAATATCCTGAATTTTTTCAGGATTGTCCAGTCCGTAAATAGTGCTATCAGCACCATAGGACAAATAGTTTTTATCTACATAATCAATCATTTCCTTAGTCTCACTGTATCCAATATAATCTGGTAATTCACCACCAACTTCTGGAGATAGAGATAACTTGCCATCACTATATGCACCAGCCCCTGCAAACCCTGTAGTAATATTACATGGTTTACAGTTCACGCAGACACCAGTTTTTCTTTTAGGACAAACTCTTTTTTTAATTGATCGACCTTTTTCCAGCAAGATTATTTTCTTCTCTGGGGCTAACTTTTTGTATTCTAAAGCTGTAAATATTCCGGCTGGTCCAGCCCCTACAATAATAAGATCATACTTATTTTTCATCATGACTCCTTAATATTTTAATCTTTAAATGTTACTTTGCCATCTGCAATTGAAGTAATTTCAGCTAAGCTGTATACATCGATCCCTGCCTCTGTTGCTCTTCCAATTCCCGGTTGAAAACTTTTTTCTATAACGATACCAGCACCTGAAAGTGTAGCGCCAGATTGATTAACAATTTCAGCCAACCCGAGTAGGGCACTACCATTTGCTAAAAAATCATCTACTAAAAGCACATTGTCTTCTTCACCTAAAAACTTCTTAGCAACACAAATTAAATAAGTTAACCCTTTAGTATAGGATTTTACTGTTGCAGTGTACACTTCCCCATCAATATTTTTAGACATGGTTTTTTTTGCAAAAACTAAAGGCACATTAAACTGCTTTGCCGCGGCTGCTCCAATTGCAATGCCTGACGCTTCAACAGTTAAAACTTTAGTAATAGGTTTATCCTTAAAATAGTTGTAAAATTCTTTACCTATTTCATCAAGCAAAAACACATCAATTTGATGGTTTAAAAAAGTATCCACCTTTAAAATTCCATCGCCTGCTACTTTGCCATCTTTTAAAATTCTTTCTCTCAGTAAATCCATAAGCCCCTCCTAAAATTATTAATTCACTTCTAAGTATACCTTTTTTCTCATCATCTTTCTAGATTAAATAGCCTTAAGCTTAAAAGAATATAGGGTTTTTCTTTATCTATTAGAAATTACAATTACTTTCTTTATTTTCTGCACCCCTAAAATAGTCAAAATTTTGTATATTGACATTCTTTCCATCTGCAGTTAGAATAAAATAAATTAAATATCATATTGTATGATATTTAATTTATTTTATTTGCAAGGAGGTTCTTTTATGACTAAAATAGACTTAATTATTAAAAATGGTCATCTCATTACAATGGAAAATGACAGAGAGATTTTACAAAACCACTCAATTGGGATTCACAAAGATGAAATTATTTTTATTAAACCAGCTAAATTAGCGGAAAAAGAATATATTAGCACTACAACAATTGATGCATCCCGCCAATATGTATTACCTGGATTCGTCAATACCCATGCTCACCTATTTCAAAATATGTTTAAAGGAATTGGTAAAGGTCTCCCCCCTTTAAAATGGTTAAATGCTGGTGTTAGGAAAGGTATCAGAGTTATGGATTAAATGCTATTTATACTGGAGCAACAGCTGGTCTTCTTGAAAACATAAGAAGTGGTGTAATAACAATACTGGACTATATGTATTGTCATGGAGTTAAAGAAAATCTAGATAAAGCAGTTATTGATGCTTTTAAAAAAACAGGTATAAGAGGAATCCTTAGAAGAGGCTATAGTGACTCAACACAATTCCCAGCTGATTTGGCTTGTAATTATAATGAAACAGAAACTGATTTTTTCAATGCAATTGATGAACTGGCTACATTAACTAAAAATACTCCTAGAGTAACGTTAGCAATTGCCCCTGGTATAATCTGGGATTTATCAGAAGAAGGACTATTAAAATGTAGGGAATACGCCAATAGATACAGTATCCCTATTACACTACACTTAGTTGAATCTCCTGAAGATAATGCCTACTCACTTTCAAATCATAATATGAGAGCTATTCCCTATCTAGAAAAGTTAGGACTACTAGGACCAGATTTCATAGCCATTCACTGTGTTGATATGAATTCAGAAGATATTGATATTTTAGCAAAACATAACGTAAAGGTTTCCCACAATTCTATTTCAAATTTAATTATTGGCTACAACTTTTCACCTGTAGTGACTATGAAAGAAAAAGGTGTTGTAGTAGGAATTGCAACAGATGGAGCAGCTAGTAATGACTGCCAAAATATGCTTGAAGTCTTAAAAATCACCTCTTTGATTCATAAAAGTGTTCATCAAAATCCAAAAGTTTTGAATCAATGGGAAATTATTAAAATGGCTACCATTGATGGCGCTAAAGTTTTAGGAAAAGAAAATGAAATCGGTTCCATTAAAGTAGGCAAAAAGCTGATTTATTAGCTTCTGCACCTTGTAACAATCCTGCTGCTGCCATAGTTTATGCTACTGAGACCAAAAGTATTAGAGATGTAATTATAGGGGGACAAATTATTATTAAATTTTTACATTTTAATGAAACTGAAATTATTAAAAAAGTTGAGGAAGTCAATCAAAAAACACAAGAAAGGACTGGTTTAAATGTCTAAAAAAACCCTAGTTCTCCTAGGTTCACCAAATAAAAACAGTATTACAAAAAAGCTTGTAGAAAAGTTACTCATAGATGTTGATACAAATAATATTACTTATTTTGACACTTACAAAATGACAATTAAGCCCTGTGTCGACTGTCGATATTGCTTCAAAGAAAAGGGATGCTCCATAAAAAATGATGATATGGGGAAAATATACAGTGGGCTTGAAGAAGCGGACAATGTTATCTTAGCTTCCCCTATGCACTTTGGCACATTTTCTGCACCAATTATGAATGTTTTTAGTAGACTGCAGACCTATTGGTCGGCTCTGAATATTAGAAAAGAAGAACCTAATACAATCCTCAAAAGAAAAAAAGGGATTCTTTGTATGGCCTGTGGTGCTCAATGGCTTAATATGGAATTAATTCCCAATGGAATTAGTCATATTGTTTTTGATCATATTAATGCAAATTTTGATCAGAGTTTTTATGTTAAATCCTCAGATTACTCTGACTTTCAAAACAATCTGGAACTACTTGAAAAAATTAATAGCTATAAATGGGTATTAAAAAAGTAGGCAATTGCCTACTTTTTTAATACATTGGTTAAATGTTTATCTACTATAATTTCTTTAAAATGAATCATTTCCGTATTATAATACTCTCTACTGTAAACTAATGGAACTTCCTTCCTATTGTAAATAACCGATTCTATCAACAACAATGGAGCTCCATTTTCTTTCTCAAAAATGCCACCTAAGTAGTCAACAACAACCGGAAAAATAGAAACAATATCATAAGGATCTTGAACAAAATCATATTCAGCTTCCAAAAACTCATAAAAAGGCATCTCGTTTATTTTTACATCAAAAACAGATTCTGTAAAATAATCAGCTCTAAAGTAATTTTCACAAAAATAGCTGGCTTACTATCACCTAATAAAAGAGATTTTAAAACATACACATCCTTTAATGAAGCTTCCTCAAATCCTTTATTAATAAAGGATTCACTCTTAATCTTCTTTTTCTTCAAGAATTTGCTCCGTTACACTGAAACCATTAAGATTGATTAGATTAGATAAATTATAAGAATTGGAAATTCTACTTTTTAACTTTCTAGTTGCCTCATTAACAAAAGTCCCTCGACCTGCTGCTCTCATTAAGTATCCATCTTGCTCTAAACTAATCATAGCATCTCGGACAGTAACTCTGCTAACCCCTAATTGCTTTCCCAATTGTTCTTCTGTTAGTAATGGTGTTCCTTTTGAAAAAATGTCCATCTATAATTTTTTTAATAAAATTTCTTTCACTTGAGTTGATAGATTCTTCTTTGATATCCTTATATTCATAATATTCCTTTCATTATCTAAATCTTTTATTTATTTTCCCCTATATAAAATATTTTTTCAAATTCCAACCTTATATACCTTCCTAAATATGAACCATTCTTTTCATAGACAGTCTATATTCTTTATGCTATAATGATACAGTCCCGCTTGTCGCGAAGGCAGGCAAATTCCAAGGGAGGTGAAACACATGAAAAAATACGAATGTCTATACGTTATCGATGGTACTTTCGACAATGATGTGATTAGCGAGGTTACAACTAAGTTTGAAAACCTAGCTAAAGACAATGCTAAAGAATCTGAAGTTAATAACTGGGGCAGAAGAAAACTTGCTTACGAAGTAAACAAGAAATGGGATGGCTACTATAGCTTAATCACATTTAGATCCGAACCTGATTTCGTCGCTGAATTAGAGCGACAACTACGCTTAGATGAAAAAGTAATCAAATTCTTAGTAACCGTTGTTGATGAAAAGAAAATTGAAAAATTAGCAAACGCACCTAAGAAGCCACCGAGAAAGCCAAGAGAATTCAACAGAGATCACAGAGGTCCTAGAAGAGAAGCGCCAGCTGCACCAGCAACTCCTTCGGCACCTAAAGTTGAAGAAAAAGTGGCATCTGAAGTAAATACAGCAGAAGCTGCTGAGTAGTCTTTTTAGTATTCGATACTAAATTAAGAAAGGAGGCATCCTTATGAAACATGAAAGCAGAAGACCAAGAAGAAAAGTTTGTTCTTTTTGTGCTGATAAAACTATGATTGATTATAAAGATGCAAATCGTTTAAAACGTTATGTAACTGAAAGAGGTAAAATTTTACCAAGAAGAGTTACTGGTTGTTGCGCATGCCATCAAAGAGATTTGACAATTGCTATTAAAAGAGCACGTCAAATTGCGCTATTACCTTACACAACAAATGACTAAAAGGAGCTTATAGCTCCTTTTTTGTTTTTTTTAGAATTTAGGGGTTTCCATGAAGTTTATAAGTCCATATGTAAAGAGTGTTTTTTGGAGCTGTTTAATATTATTTGGATTAGGGACGATATCAATCGCCCCGATTTGGCTTACCTTTATTGGCATATTCTGGCCTATTCCTCTTTTAAAAGGAACTGATAAGTCTCGCTTCTTCTTTACAGTCTTCGCTTTAATTGCTATGTTAATTATAAGAACATTTTTATTTGAAGACTTTCAAGGCACTTTACTATTAATTCCTTATGTAGTTGCTACTACAGGAATGCTTTGGTGTCGCTTATTTTCTAAAAAAAACACCATGGGCAAAGAGTTAGTTGTAGGCGTAATATTAGGTGCAGCTACCTTACTGGCTGTCCTCTTCTATTTAACTGTTATTTTAGGGCTCTTTCATCCAAGCTATTTTTTATTCCAAACTCAACAACTTTTAAGAGACACCATTACAGAACAATCAGAGTTCTTAAAAATGTATTTAGGCGAAGGCAATTTAATTGATAAAATTGAGACATTTGCATTTTATATGAGTAAACTCTTAATAGGTATTTTAGTAGCCTTTGAAATAGTCGGCATTGCTTTTATATGGCATTTAGGCACCCCTAAAGAAAAGCGCATTCCTTTCACTAAATGGAAAGGCAATTACATTTTAATTTGGGGCCTTATTACAGGCTTACTTAGCCTGAATTTCGGACTTTTATTCAATAACTTAGAGGTTACATTTATAGGCATTAATATATTGATTGTCTATGGAGTCCTCTTGTTTATCCTAGGACTAGCCGCCTTTTTAGATAGTATTAAAAATTTGTCTTTCTGGGTTTTAGTGTTAGCTGGACTACTCTTGTTTTTAGCTCCTCAAACACTTTTACTGCTACTGCTTCTAGGATTTATAAACTGTTTTACAAAGAAAAATATTATAGGAGGTTTTAATGATGAAAGTCATACTTAACGCCGATGTTAAATCCATTGGTAAAAAAGGGGAAATTGTTAATGTATCAGATGGGTACGCTAGAAATTTTTTAATCCCTAAAAAACTAGCCGTATTCGCTACAGATGGCAATATCAAAGAAACCACAGTTCAGCAAGAAAAAATAGCTGAGAACAAAGCTAAAGAATTAGCCGAAGCTATACAATTAGCTGAAGATTTAAAAGGGAAATCAATAACTATGACTACAACAGTAGGGGCTAATGGTCGACTTTTTGGTGCTGTTACCAATAAAGAAATTAGCAATGCTTTAAAAGAACAACTTTCCCTTACATTAGATAAAAAGAAAATAGATCTTAAAGAGCCTATCAAACAATTAGGTTCCTGTCCTGTTAAACTTAAACTCTACCCGAATGTAGCTGTAGAAATTACTGTGGTAGTTACTGAATAGAGGTGAAAGAATGTGGATAGAATCCCACCCCATGATACCCAAGCTGAAAAAGCAGTGTTAAGCTGTCTGCTTCAGGACCGTGAATCTATTGATAAAGTTTATGAAGTTATTTCAGTTGATGACTTCTATAATGAAAAGCACAAGAAAATATATGAGGTAATTTTAGAATTAAATAGAAAAAACGAACCATTTGATGCTGTTACAGTTAGCTCTTTCTTAGACACAAAGCATCTTTTAGATAAAGTTGGGGGTATGGCCTATCTTCTATCTTTAACTGGAGAAGTGCCTACAGCAGCCCACAGCGAATACTATGCCAAAATTGTTGCTGAAAAAGCAGTGTTAAGGCATCTTCTTTCTGCTGCTAAAAATATGTCTGAAGAAGTCTACAAAGGTGAAAAAGATGTAGAAAACATTCTCGACTATTCTGAACAGACAATCTTAGATATTGCCAATAAAAAAAGTAATACTAGCTTCAGTCATATTGGAGAAGTCATCCATATGGCTTTTGATCGTTTAGAAATTTTAAGGGAACAAGGACACCAATCAACAGGTATCCCAACCTTTATTGCTTTAGATGAATTGCTACATGGTTTTCAAAAAAGTGATATGATTATCTGTGCTGCTAGACCTGGTATGGGCAAAACATCCTTTTGTTTAAATATTGCTCAAAATGCAGCAACCCGAGACAATACACCAGTTGCTATTTTTTCACTTGAGATGAGTAAAGAACAACTGGTTACCCGTCTTTTATCCGCTCAGGGTATGGTGGACCAAACCCGTCTTCGTCAAGGAACTGTCAATCAAGAAGAATTTGAAGCCCTTTCTGCTGCTGCTGCTCAACTGATTAATGCACCTATTTTCATTGATGATACAGTTGGTATTAACGCCATGGAAATTAGAGGCAAAGCTAGACGTTTAAAAGCAGAGCATGGCTTAGGCCTTATTATTATTGACTATATTCAGTTAATGCAATCTAGTGGCAGTGGTAAAAGAACTGAAAATAGACAACAAGAAATTTCAGATATTTCAAGAAACTTAAAGTTATTAGCAAGGGAACTTGATGTCCCTGTTTTAGCCTTGTCTCAGCTCAGCCGTGCGGTTGAACAAACACCAGATAAAAAACCGAATCTTAGTCACTTAAGAGAATCTGGTTCTCTTGAACAAGACAGTGACGTCGTTCTTTTTATCTATCGGCCATCCTATTATGAAAATGATGATGAGGATTTGGCTAATGACAAAACAGCAGAAATAATTGTTGCTAAACATCGTCATGGTCCAATAGGCAAAGCAACTTTGGTATTCTTAAATGAATTTACAAAATTTGTAGATCTTGAAAATTAAAATACAAAGGAAACACTTAGGAGGTAAGATATGTCATCTGTCGTTTTAATAGGCTCCCAATGGGGAGATGAAGGCAAAGGTAAAATCACTGACTATTTAGCTGAAGAGGCTGAATACGTTGTTCGCTACCAAGGAGGCAACAATGCAGGTCATACTGTTATTGTTGGTGAAGAAGAATATAAACTTCACTTAATTCCATCTGGTATTATCTACCCTGGAACAAAATGTATGATTGGTAATGGAGTTGTTGTTGACCCAGGTGTTCTTTTGGAAGAAATGGAATATCTTAAAGAAAAAGGTATCCATGTAACACCCGACAATTTAAAACTCAGTCTTCATGCTCATATGATTATGCCATATCATAAAATATTAGATGGTCTAGAGGAAGAAAAAAGAGGCGCTGCGAAAATTGGTACTACTAAAAGAGGGATTGGTCCTTGTTATGTAGATAAAATTGCAAGAACAGGCTTGCGTTTCTGCGATCTTCAAAACAAAGTATCTTTTAGAAAAATATTAACACAAAATGTTCAAGCAAAAAATGAAATTCTCGAAAAACTATATAATCAAAAGGAACTACTTGATTTAGAAGCCATTTACAATGAATTTATGGCCTATGGAGAGCATTTACTACCATTTATCGATGATGTATCTTACATTCTAAATGATGCTCTTAGAGATAACAAAAAAGTTCTTTTCGAAGGTGCCCAAGGAACGCTACTAGATATTGATCACGGTACCTACCCTTTTGTAACCAGCTCCAACCCTACTGCAGGTTATGCCCCTGTAGGAACAGGTGTAGGTCCAACAAAAATCAACTGTGTTTTAGGTATTACAAAAGCCTATTTAACCCGTGTTGGCGAAGGCCCTTTCCCAACAGAACTCTTTGATGCAACGGGAAAACTTTTAAGCGCCGTAGGCAATGAGGTAGGCACTACAACAGGTCGCCCTCGTCGCTGTGGTTGGTTTGATGGGGTTCTTATGAACTATGCTACTAACATTAATGGCATGACTCATTTAACTATTACTAAACTAGATGTCTTAGACCAACTCCCAACTATTAAGATTTGTACTGCTTATGAAATTGACGGTGTTAAAACAACAACATTCCCACCTGACCTCGAAAGACTTTCAAAAGCAAAACCAATCTATGAAGAACTCCCAGGTTGGCAAACATCAACTAAGGGCATTAAGACCTTTAATGAGTTACCAGAAAATGCTAAAAAATATCTCAAAAGAATCGAAGAATTTCTTTCCGTAAAAATAGCCCTTGTAGCTGTTGGTCCAAAAAGAGATGAAGCAATTGAATTAGAAAAACTATTTTAATATACACTTACCAGAAGGCACCATAACCTATGGTGCCTTCATTATTTTTTCTCTAAATTATTTTACTATATTCTCCTAAAAATCATTGACATCTCCTTTTATTTTTTGTATAATTACTCTTGCGTTGTTTGTTTATTAGTAAATGATCCATTAGCTCAGTCGGCAGAGCACCTGACTTTTAATCAGGGTGTCCCGCGTTCGAGTCGCGGATGGATCACCAACATAAACGCCCCTGTAGCTCAGTCGGTAGAGCAGAGGACTGAAAATCCTCGTGTCGGTGGTTCGATTCCGCCCGGGGGCACCAACGAAAGCCTATAACCATTAGTGTTGTAGGCTTTTTATTTAAAATCAAATCGATGAATGCATACTTAAGTAATATGTTCATGCAGTATCTGTTATAAACTAAAAAACCATATCTAGAAATTAGTTTTTCTAACTACGGTTTATTAAATTACACAAACTATTTTTAATATATAGTAGAATTCCTTAAATCATCCTAACATGGAATCATTTTACAAATCATTCAAGGGAGAGGTAATGCTAATAAAGCAAGAGTCATGCAATCGTAGATACACATGAATATCTTGAGGATCACTATAATAAAAAGCGGATGCATTCAAGTTTGGCATACTTAACCCCTTCTCAATTTGAGGTGTCCACCTAATTATCTTAACTATTGTGTCCACTTTTCTATTGACACTCCATTCCGATAAGGTGTTAAAAAAGGAGTCAGCTTTCGATATGTTGTTTGTTCTTAATTTCTTTTGTATGTAAATTATTTGCTCAACACCATTCAGGTAATAATTGCTAACTGTAAATCAAATATAATTCCTACCTGTTCTTTGAAACGAAAGGAATATTGAATATTCTCTTTTATAGAAGTAACATACTCTGACATATATCATTTTCAAAACCCATTTCAGCTAGGAATATTTCATATATTTTTAATGCTCTTCTATCATCAAAAATTAATCTTGATTAATCAAAGCACCTTCATATATGATTTCAAGCCCCAGCATACTACTCCATCAGGCATTAGAAAGTCAAAAAAGACAGATTTTACATAATAATTAAAAGGCTAGTTTACACAAAAGAAATTTAATTACTTTTATTTAACTTATAGTATTCAACAGAGTATAAGCCACCTTCGCAATAATACCCCAATCAAAACTGACTTTAATATCAATTATAAGTCATTCCCTTTCTTAATTTTTTCTCTGTATTCAGCCGCTGATAATATGAGAGTAGAACCAACAAACATAGGCCCAATTATAATATTAATCTTTTCAATATTTAATCCAAGTATGGCTATCATCAGACACAAATAAACAAAAAATAGCATCTCAATAATTATCATATACTTACTTTTTATTTCTGTGACAAGCTTTTTTCTTAAGTAATCAAGTATGATTGCATAATCTAAAAAAAATAAAACATCCAAATAACACCAAACAGCCAGATAAATACAGATCAATTTTATCTCTCGGAAGTAGCAAAAATATAAAGAAAAATAAGTAGATTTCAAGAATATATCTTCTTAAATCCATAAATATAGAAAACAGTATTTTTTCATAAATAACTCCTTCTTTCAATTATTTTTAAAATGTATGAATTTCACGTGAATTTGGCATAAAAGTATCCGTCCTATAGTCAAATTCTAATACAAATACACCTGTAGCTCCATTATTAAGTATTTTTTCAATTTCATCACAATGAGTGTTTACTAAGCTTTGCTCAAAAGCAGTAATTGACGATATAAATAAATATAATCCTGATAATGCTGGATTTTTTAATACCTCAATTTTTCATTGCAGCACCTAAGCCTACTCCTGTAATTAAATCAATAATAGGACTAAATGGAACATTTAGAATGGCGCCTAAAGTTATTGGTATGGGCGATATTTCAATTTTATACTGCGGAATAGTCTCAGTGAAAACTCCTCTAACAGTTATGCTTCCAGTAGAAAAATAATAAGTTCTTGGTTTACTAAAATCATTTCTATACATATTAACCAGCTTAGTTCCATATTTATTTACTGCATCTGCACTTACATATTGTTTCCACCGTCTCTCTACTAATGCTACTTCGCTTGGACGTGTAGGATATGCCCAGCCACACATATAATGACCAAGATGACCATCATAATCAACCATAACGATTGGATTGTTGTTACAGTATGAATAAACATTTCCATTTTCAATTAGTCTATCATCCATATTAATAAAACGATTAATTTCAGGATTGTAATACCTGCTTTGCAAATAATAAAAACCCGTTTCATTATCAAAGAAGTAAGATCTGTATTTAAATGGATTTAATTTTTCTAGTTTTTCTTTTTCACTACCTTCAATACTAATTATCTTACCCCAAGAATCATATGTGCATTTGATTACTTCGTTTCCTTCACTATCTAAAAGAGCCTCAACATCACTAAATAAGTTTAATTTGTAATAAAATATTTCATCCTCTGTTCTCAAACTAACTAGTCTTCCCTTACTATCCCTATCAAAAATTATATTTTTATCATTGAAGTTCATTCCGGAAACTTCTTTATTGCTATTTAAACTATATCTAGTCTCAATTCCGTTCACATTTTCACTATACCTAATACCATCTTTATTATACTTGTATTCTACTGATAAATCATCTTTAATATATTTTGTTAGATTTCTTCCAGATTCCCAAGTAAAAGTAGCACCATCGAAAGATAAAGGATTACCTATTTGATCATATTCAATCTTTTTTCCATCATATGAAACTAATTTATCCTTCCATATATCATCATACAAGTATACTATATCCTTTTCTCCTGATTCCGTAACAATATTCTTATTTAATATATTACCACCTGTATCATATTTAAACTCAGCTACTGAATTCCTTCCTAGATTTTCTTCCTTTATTAATTGTCCCATTAAATCATATTTATATATGTTTTTTCCTGCTTCAGAATTTACTTCTGCGATATTACCTTTTAAATCATAAATATAGTTATATTCTGAATCATTTATTCTAACTTTATTAATATGATTAATTGAATCTCCTGTTTTCTCATTTTTTCCATATTTATATGAATATTTTAAAATACTTTTAACATCATTAAGAATATTTTCCTCTTTTAATCGTTCTAAAGAATCATATGTAAATGACTCCTTAAAAACCACCTTATTTTTATCAATATCTTTAAGCGTTCTTTCTTTAAGTTTATTATCTTTATCATAAAGCATATTATTTAAATTATTAAAATTACCTTGTTTACTTATAATCTCAACTATATTATTTGTATCATCATATTTAAACTTTAAAAAGTCTCCATCGGAATTTACGATAGATCCAATTTGGTTTGATAAAGAGTAATCATAGTATTTTAACTCCTCTGTTTTATAATCTATTTCTTTGACTATATTTCCTATTGAATCATACTTAAGCTCAAATGTTAATTTATCATCATTTAATTGTTGGGTTAGTCGACTCTTATTATCATACTTAAATTCAGCTTTAGCCCCATTTGAAAGCGTACTTGATTGAATAATCCCTTCAATAGAGTCATAATTATATGTAATAAGATTTTAGCCTTCTACGCTAACAGTTTTTTGTTGCCCCAATCATCATAGCTAAAATTATATTTATATCCATTTTGAATGATACTACTTAACTTATCTTTATTATATATTGACTCTTTAATGCTTTCTTTAGTTTCATTTATTTTTGTTTTTAACTTCACATTACTTCGGTTTAATGAATTATACTCATAAGTTCTCTTACCTCCTGTGTTATCATTAACTTCTTTTAATAAACCACTATTAAAATACCATATATTAATTGTCTCATAGCCACTGGCATTACGAATTGATTTAGTAAAATTATCGTTATTTTCATATGAAATTTCTTCGCTGTTTTTCAATTCATCCTTTTTGTTAATAATTTTTGATGGTCTGCCTGTCTTTGTATAGTCATATGTAGACTCCACGCCCATTTCATTTGTTGATTTAGTTAAGTTGTTTTTCCCATCTTTAGAGTATTCGTAAGTGAATTTCCCTCCAGTTGGTGGCGTAATCCCTATAAGGTTATTATTAGCATCATAATCAAATTTCCTATTTTTCTCACTTTGATCTTTTACACTAACAACATTGCCCTTATCATCATAAGTATAACTCTGTCCAAATTCTTCTTTATACAGCTGTATATCAGAAAAGTATGCAGCCTCTCCATTATCTGTATAACGTACCATTACAGTAACTTTATGATAATCTGCTTTTGGTACTATAGGTTTTGGAAGAATGTCAATAGAGTAGATAGAAAAAGTGAAATTAAGTTTTAATAGAAGTGAAAAAATAGTCTTCTTTGGAATTAGGAGAAAGAATGTTATTAGCAGAGTGGGGACGTATAGGGGGTTGTAGAAGCCCTCAATGTGTTCAAAGCAGGAAAGCTTAATTTGAGCAAAGGAAGAAAAAGACCTACGAAGAATTTCTTCTTTTTTCATATATTTAAAAAGGACTCAACGACAGCATTGTCCCAAGGATGAGAAAGCTTAGAAAAAGATTGAATGATACCAAAAGAATCAAGGAGCTTTCTAAAGATAAAAGAAGTATATTAGGAACCTCTGTCAGAATGAAAAATAAGAGAAGTAGAAGGTTTTTGAGAATAAAAGGCTTTGATAAAAGTATCCTTAACAAGAGAAGTATCAATTTTAAGAGAGAGCTTCCAAGCAATAATTTTACGAGAAAATAAATCCATAATAACACAGAGATAAGCAAAAGAGGCATTTAAATTAATATAGGTAATGTCACTAGCCCAGACTTGATTGGGCTGAGGAACATTAAAATTTTGATTTAGGTAGTTAGGGCAATCAAAATTGGGAATAGACCTCGGATGAATAAACCGAAGTTTGATAGTAGGCATTTTAGGAAGATTCATGTCAGTCATCAGGCGGCTCGCTCTACCAATACTGATGTTGATGCCATAGTCATAGGAAAGAAGAGCCTTAATCTTAGATGGGCCAATACGTCTCTTAGTAAGATGACAAATCTCCGAGAATAAGCTGACGGAGTTTTTAATTCTCAATAGTTCTAGGAGAAAGTTTTTCCGAAAAGTATTTGTAATAGGAGCTGCGGTTCACTTTAAGGACATGACAAAGAAAAGAGATAGCGTGCTGAAAACGAAGGGTATGAACAGCCATTAATCTTTGTCTGAGTGAGGCGTGAATATGGCAATTGCTTTTTTTAAAATGATATTTTCCTCCTAGAGTCGAGCATTACGCTTTTGAAGATCCTTAATCTGCTTAGCGGTTAGAATAGTATCATCATCAATTCTAACCTGAGAATAAAGTTTAATCCACTTGTGTAAAGCAGACATGGAGACACCATATTCTTTAGAAAGTTGGGATTGAGTTTTACCGTTTTGGTGTAAATTAACAATACTTTTTTTAAATTCTTCATCGTATTTCTTGTAATTATTCATAATTTTATCCTTTCTTATGTGTCTACTTATTTAAAACATGTTTCACTTTTTCCTGTCTACTTTTTTAGTATATGTCCAAAAATAGCGTGGTCATCATTAATTAAAGGATCATCTAAAGCATCTTCCTTATAGCAAAGCTCCATAACAGGTTCTTCTAATACTAAGCCTTCTTCTAACCCTAAGCGTTTTGCCATAGAGCCTGCAACAACATTTCTGAGAATAACTTCCAATGGTAAAATACTTGCTTTTTTACAAAGTTGTTCTCTATCACTTAACTGTTTAAGATAGTGAGCGGGAATACCTTTTTTCTTTTAAATATTCAAAAATAGCAGCTGTGATTTCATTGTTATATATACCTTTGTTATCAATAGTAGACTTCATTTTCCCATTTAATGCAGTAGCATCATCTTTATAATAAATAATAACCTCATTTTACTTGTCACTCTGATAAATTGTTTTTGCTTTATCCTCATATAAAAAATTTTTTATCCATTACAATTACAATTCTCCTTCTTTATTTAAAATAGTCTATGCCACCTGTAAATAATGCTTGTTCTTTATAACCTATAATATAATATTCTGAAACAAGCCCTCTTCATAGCGCTCTTGTATGACCCATTTTCCCTAAAATCCTCCCATTAGGACTCATACTTCAATAGCTTCCATCGGAGCCATTAGGATTGAAAGCACTATCCATTGTTGGACATCCTTCAAAATCTACATACTGTGTTACAATTTGATTGTTATCTTTCAGCACCTCAATGGTTTCAGTTGATGCTATGAATCTACCTTCACCATGGGAGACAGGTATTGTATATATCTCCTAAATCTACATTCATCAACCATGGAGATTGTATAGAAGTAATTTTAGTATTAACCATTTTAGAAATATGCCTATTAATAGTGTTTTTAAACAAAGTACTATGATTTTCTCCAATATCACCTAAACGACCAAATGGTAATAAACCTGATTTCACCAATGCTTGGAAACCATTGCAAATACCTAAAATCAAGCCATCTCTCTAAAAATTCATTAACTGAAGTTTTAACTGTTTCATTTAATAATACATTAACAATAAACTTACCACTGCCATCCTCCGGTTCATCACCTAATGAAAAACCACCGCTTAACATCAATATTTGAGCATTATTAAGGCTTTTAACCATAGCCTCAATGGCTTTTTTTCAATAATTGTTTCTGAACCATTTAAAAATGGTAATATAATAGTTTCTCCTCCAGCTTTTCTAAAAGCCTTTCCTGTATCATACTCGCAATTGGTACCTGGAAATACTGGAATATAGACTTTTGGTTTTGCTGCCATAGAATTCCTAAAACGGACTTTCTTATTTAGCATTTCAAAAGATTCTAACAAGCCTTTTTCAGAATCCGTCTTTTCTGGATAAATTTCCTTTAAAGGCAACTTATAAGCTTCTAAATCAGCCTCAATTGAGATAATCGTACTACCAATAACAATTTCCGAACCTTTTGTTTTTCCTAAAAAAATGCCTTCTGAAATCGGTTCCTCTGTAGCATTAATGAAAGAACCATAGTCAAATGATTCTATTAGGTCATAAGGAAAATTGACTCCCCCCTTCAAACCCGATGCCATTACCTATTGTCATTAAGGAAAGACCTTCTATTAAGCCTCCCTCTTTTAAAGAAATAGCACTCTTAACAATACCCTTTCTATTAAGACTTTCCAGCAAGTTAAAATTCTTTATTAAGCCTTCATAATTTATAGACCCCAAATTATGCTGATTTTTTAGGAAATATACATACTGTCCCTCTTTTTTTAAATTCAGGCGAAAGAACATTATTAACAGAACCTGTAGATACACCAAAAGCAATTAAAGTTGGTGGCACATGAATATTATGAAAAGTACCACTCATACTGTCTTTGCCACCAATAGCTGGTAAACCAAATGCTAATTGTCCTCTAACAGCACCTAATAATGCTGCAAAAGGCTTACCCCATTTTTCTCTTGCAGTCCCAAGCTTTTCAAAATATTCTTGAAATGAAAAACGAATTTTGGACCAAGTAGCACCGCTGGCAACTAAACGACTAATACTTTCTATAATTGAATACTGGGCTCCCGTAAAAGGAGACCATTCTAATATTTTAGGATTAAAACCATAGGCTAAAAAACTAGCTGTTTCTGAAACACCATCTATAACAGGTATTTTTGGACAGAAGCTTCTACTGGAGTTTCTTGATATTTCCCTCCAAAAGGCATTAATACTGTTGAAACCCCAATGGAACTATCAAACTGTTCTACTAATCCTTTTTGACTAGCACAATTAATATTATATATTACATTTAACCATGTTTCTTTATTTATCTTCTGCTTATTATCCTTAAAAGGATTAGGAAAACCACCGGAAACAACTTCAACATCATTTTTTTGGCTAACGCCATTAGTATCTAAAAATGAACGTTTAATATTTACAATTATTTTATTTTGCCACCTCATCTTTAAGTAACCATGGTCTTTAATAGTTGCAACATGAGTTACTTCTAAATTTTCTGCTGCTGCTAATAATGTAAATAGGCCATGGTCTTCTTTACTAATGACAACAGCTATTCGTTCCTGAGATTCTGAAATAGCAATTTCAGTGCCATTTAAACCTGCATATTTTAAAGGTATTTTATCTAAATCTATTTCAATACTTTCAGCTAGCTCACCAATAGCAACACAAACACCACCAGCACCAAAATCATTACACTTTTTAATTAAACGAGTACAATGCTCATTTCTAAAAAGTCTTTGTATTTTTCTTTCTTCTGGTGGATTGCCCTTTTTAACTTCGCTACCAGCAGTTTCTAGTGATGTTTTCTGATGGCTTTTTGATGAACCTGTAGCACCCCACCAATACCATCTCGCCCTGTTCTTCCACCTAACAAGAGGATAACATCACCTGCTTTAGGCTCTTCACGTCGCACATAGTCTCTAGGAACAGCTCCTACAACAGCTCCTACTTCCATATGTTTTGCTTTATAGCCTTCATGATAAATTTCTTTCACAAAAGTTGTAGCCATCCCAATCTGGTTGCCATAAGAACTAAACCCTAAAGATGCCCCTTTTGAAATTGTAGATTGGGGAAGTTTTCCTTCTATAGTATCAGCTACCTTTTATTTAATATTTCCTGAGCCACTAATCCGCATCCCTTGATAAACATATGAACGACCTGATAATGGGTCTCTAATAGCACCACCTAAACAAGTTGCCGCACCTCCAATAGGCTCAATTTCAGTCGGATGATTATGTGTCTCATTTTTAAACATTAAAAGCCAAGGCTCTTTTTTTCCATCTACAATAACATCAATATGAATGCTACAGGCATTTATTTCTTCACTAATTTCCTGATCACTTAATTTTCCATTTTGATAAAAAGAACGACCCACAATAGTTGCTAAGTCCATTAAAGTAACAGGCTTCCCCCCTCTTCCTAAAGATACTCTCAAGTTGATATAGTCAGTAAAGGCTTCTTGTAATTCCTTTTTAAAATCATTGCCTTTAAAAGTTATATTCTCTAAATAAGTTTCAAAGGTCGTGTGTCTACAATGGTCTGACCAGTATGTATCCAACACTTTAATTTCTGTTTCAGCTGGATTTCTTTTTCAGTTTCTCTAAAATAGTTTTGGATAAAGACAAGTTCATCAAGAGACATAGCCAAACCCATTTCCCCGTGAAAATCTTTAAGTTCTAGTAAATTCATTTCAATAAAATAATCAAAAATAATCAAAAATCCGTATTTTTGAAACCTTTTTCATTTCATTTAAAAATAAAGTGGCTTCCATATCTTTAACTCTATATTCCACAGTATTAATATGATATTTTCTAATTTTTTCTACAGCAGTTTCAGCTAGTTGACCTTCTAATATTAAAAGCTCACTCCAGAAAACTTGAAGCTCTTTTCCACCTCCTATTAATTGAATAGACTTCACAGCTGAATCTGCTCTTTGGTCAAACTGGCCTGGTAATGGCTCTCTAGCTATGTAGGTTAATCCTTCTAAAGACAATTCCTTGAGAACCCTATCTGTCATCTCCTCAGCAAAAACAGTTTTTCTGCTTTTTCTAAAATAGATGCTTCTATATTAAAAACATCATAAACTTGAATTAAACGAATATTTTCCAAGCCACTTATATTAAGTGTTTCTATGAAATATTTTTTAAGACTAAGGCTTTCTGTTTGAAAACTCTCTTTTTTCAATATAAATCCTTGTGGTCATAATACCTCCTTAAAATAAAAAGAGACTTTAGTAAAGTCTCTCATAACTTAACAGAGATGCTGGTGTATCTCTACTAAATTATGTAGCCTGCTTGTTTACGGTTAGCAGCTAGAAACTATCAAACCTTATTATCAATGATATACATACTTATTATTTAATTTAAATAACTACCTATAGTCCTTTTCTCTTATAAATTGCATCAATATTTTTTAAATGATATTTAGGATTAAAACATCCAGCAATTTCGTCTTTAGTTAAAACCTCGCCAATTCCCTTAGAGTCTTCAACTAACGGTCTATAAGGAATTTTATTTTCCCAAGCTTTCATTGCCAGAGGTTGAACCGTATCATAAGCTTTTTCTCTAGTCCAGCCTTTATTAACTAGTGCTAACATAACTTGTTGTGAAAATGTTAAGCCTAATGTTCTATCAATATTCTTAAGCATATTCTCAGGATAAACCATTAGTTGATCTAAAATATTTGTAAAGCGATTCAGCATATAGTCAAGAAGCATAGTACTATCTGGTACAATAATTCTTTCAGCAGATGAATGAGAAATATCTCTTTCATGCCACAAAGCCACATTTTCATAAGCTGTTACCATGTAGCCTCTAATTACCCTTGCACAGCCACACATATTTTCAGAACCTATTGGGTTTCTCTTATGAGGCATAGCACTTGATCCCTTTTGACCTTTGGAGAAAAACTCCTCAGCCTCCCTTACTTCTGAACGCTGTAAGTGACGGACTTCAATTGCCATTTTATCAATAGTTGTAGCAATAGAAGCTAAAGTAGCCATATAGAAACTATGGTTATCTCTTGAAAGAGCTTGTGTAGACACTAACGCATGACTAATACCTAGTTTTTCACAGACATATTCTTCCACAAAAGGAGGTATATTGGCAAAAGTGCCAACAGCACCAGACATTTTACCTGTTTCAACACCTTTTCGACCTAACTTAAAACGCTCTAAATTACGCTCCATTTCATCAAGCCATAATAGGAATTTTAAGCCAAAAGTTGTTGGCTCAGCTTGAATGCCATGGGTTCTTCCCATCATAATGGTTTCTTTATATTTAATAGCCTGTTTTCTTAAAACTGCCATTAATTTTTCAATATCTTGTTCTAGAATATCATTGGCTTGCTTAAATAAATAACCATAGGCTGTATCAACAACATCTGTAGAAGTTAAACCATAATGAATCCATTTTCTTTCTGATCCTAAGGTCTCACCAACGGCTCTTGTAAAAGCAACTACATCATGACGAGTCTCAGCCTCTATTTCTAAAATTCTCTCAATAGAAAAACTTGCATTATCTCTAATTTTTTTTACATCTTCTTTGGGAATATCGCCAAGCTCACTAAAAGCTTCAGTCGCTAGAATCTCTACCTCTAACCAAGCTTTAAAACGGTTATCATCCTCCCAAATTTTTCTCATTGCGGGTCTACTATAACGAGTAATCATTTATATCCTCCTAATTTTTAAGAACCTTTTCTTTGAATATATTTCTATCTTCTTCAGTACTTTTAACAAAAGTAACATGGCCCATCTTCCTATTTTCTCTACTTTCTTTTTTACCATAGAGATGAACATGACTTGTTGCAGGCATTTCTTTAAGCCAAGTTAAACATTTATCCATATGCTGTCCTAGTAAATTATACATATAGGTTTCAGCAATTAAATCTGTTATACCTAAAGGCAATCCACAAATGACTCTAATATGCCGTTCAAACTGACTGGTAAAACAACCCTCTATTGTATAGTGTCCTGAGTTATGAGGTCGAGGCGCCATTTCATTAATATAAATCTCTTTGCCTTTAATGAAAAACTCAATAGCTAAAGTACCATAAAATCCTAAAGCTTTAATAAGTTCTAAAGCTTTTTCTCAATAGCTTTCCTTGCCTTTGTACTAATAGGTCCAGGCACTTTTGTTTCAGCTAAAATATTATTTTATGAATATTATAGCCTATTGGAAATAGCTTAACTTCTCCTGTTGTACCCCGAGTTCCTACAACAGAGGCTTCATAATCAAAAGAGATAAATGCTTCTAATATGCAAGGTACTTTTAAAAGAGCAACACAGCTTTTAAGCTGTCTCTTACCTTTAAGTACAATTTGTCCTTTACCATCATAACCATCTTGTCGTGTTTTTAAAACGCAGGGAAAACCAATCTCTTTGACAGCCTCTTCTAAGTCGGAAAAACTATTCACCTGTTTATAGGGGGCAACTTTACCACCTGCTTTTAAAATAGCATTTTTTTCACCAAGCGATCTTGAGTTATTCTCAATGTTTCATTACCTTGGGGAATATACAAATAATCCATATCCTTTAGAATAGCTAAATTATCAATATTTTCAAACTCATAAGTTAAAACATCTACTTTATTTTCTAATGCTTTATAACCTGTCTCGTCTTTAAAGGAAGCTACTATATGACTATCTGCTACTTCAATTGCCGGTCCTGATTCTTGTTCATCTAAGATAATAACAGAGTAACCCATAGCTTTAGCCGCTAATGTCATCATTTTCCCTAGCTGTCCGCCACCAACAATTCCAATGTTACTACCAGGTAAAATAACCTGCATTATTCTAAGTCCCCACTGCTAATCTCAGATGCTAAAATAGTTTCTCTCATAACTTCTCTATAGGCATCTAATGCAAAATCCAGTGTATCATCTGTTGTTCCTAAAATCTGAACAGCTAATAAACCTGCATTTTTTGCTCCAGTTTTACCAATAGCCAACGGTGGCTACAGGAACACCGCCAGGCATTTGGGCTATCGATAAAAGGGAATCTAATCCACTTAATGCTTTAGATTGTACAGGTACCCTAATAACAGGCAAGGTCGTCATAGCTTTCTACCATACCAGGTAAATGAGCAGCCCCACCTGCGCCAACAATAATAACTTTAAGTCCTCTTTTCTTAGCATTTTTACTGTATTCAACCATTAAATCTGGGGTGCGATGAGCTGATACCACTTTTACTTCATAGGGCACCTTAAATGATTCTAATACTTGAGCTGCTTCTTTCATGGTTTCTAAATCTGATTTGCTGCCCATGATAATCCCTACTTTTACCATTTCATCTCTCCTTTAACTTTGAAATAACATAAAAACCACCCGCAAAAGATTCTACGAGTGGTTCATTTTTATCCTATTATTTTTAAGCTTCATTTTCCAAATCATGTCTGTCCTCCACATTCAATAACTTCACAAGTTCTAGAAAGCGACCTACTAGGTAATGATAACATGATTTCTTTCATTTTTCAACTGGAACGCCCTCTATTTAATAGCTAAATCCCATTACTTCTCCAACAGATTCAAAGCCAGCAAAATAGCCATCCCCTTTAAAGATAACTTTTTTATTTTTCTTTAATGTAACAATTGCTGCAGAGCACTAGCATTTTCTCGAATTCTAGCCTCCATATGACCTTCTATTGGAACCAGAAACTCTTTTCCTTACTCACCTTTTACCTCAACCTTTAAATTATATTCTTTCTGCCTAACTACTATAGTTAAGTTAGTTTTCCATTTTTGCGAACAATAGACTCTACCTTACCGCCATCATAAGTTGAAAAATGATATTCTTTTTCCCTAACTGAAAGAATAGAAATTAAGCCTAAAAAGCTACCTCCTAATAAAGGTATATTGGCCAATGCAAAAAGAAGCTCACATTTTCCGTAGGAAACACATTACACTGAATCCAAATATAAGCGCTGGGAAAAGACCTTCCCCAATCTTTTTCCAATATAGCCTTTACCACCAGAAAAGTCTGTCTCTCTCCCATCCCATTCTAAATTGCCTTCTAATTCATGTTCTAAGCTTAGCACACCATGATAGCATTCTAAAAAATTTAGATAGGAAAAAGGACCCATAATACTAGGTGCATAGCAACTCTTCTCCAGAGGCTTAAAAGACCCATAATTTATTTTACCTTTTACCCTTAACGCTTCTTCCTTATCATCAATATTAATTTCAATTCCTTTTTCACTGAAAACATTATTGCCTATGTCAACATGAAAACAGTCCTTTCTTGCACTAAACTCTTCTGGCTTAAAAAAAGAACATGAGAGTTATAATCATTTATTATCTGAATAAATGATTTTCGCGAACCATCTTTTTCAATAGAAATGCCTGGAATAAAAGCACACACATACTTGCCAACTTGGTGTTTCAAGTACCAACCTTCAAAAAACTCCTTTTCTTCTTATTACCATGGTAGAATATATCTGTTGTTAACTTCATTTGTATACCCAACCCTTCAATATCCTAATAACTGTATATACTATATTATTTATCTAAACTCTTAAACATAAAAAAGGAATGGGCAATCCCATTCCTTATATTTTTTTTGGCCAATTCATAAAAATACAATCCATAATTTTCTTATACAAAGCATTGTTTTTAAAATGATTTAGTATAAAAGCCTTTATATCCACTACAATACTATTATCATTGGAGATAAACTCCTCAATGTGAGGGAGCCTTAAAAATCCAGCCGTACTCAAATTTCCCAATTTATTATCAATATTAAACTTCTTCAAATAACGCATATTAAAAAAATCATCAGAAATATCCTCAATAGCATTATGACTCAATTTTAATAAATGCAAACTAAATAAATTACCCATACCTCCCGGTAATTTACTAATCTTATTATTATTTAAATGAATTTCATTTAAATGATGAACATCACCTATTTCGTCTGGTAAAACAGTAATTTCATTATAATTTAAATTTAAGAAAGTCATTTTTTTAAACTCCCTATTTCCCTTGGTATCTCCTTAATTAAATTATTGGTAATCTCTAAATGTTTTAAATTTTTAAGATTAGCAAGTCCTTTAAGAGAAACAATCTGAAAATCACTATTGCTTTTACCCTCAAGAATAACAAGCTTAGTAATTTTACTAAGCTCCTCTTCAGTTGGATTATCTCCTAAACCTTTGTTGCTGATAGCTGCTACAATTTTCCCTAAATTTTGATCCTCAAATAATTCAGAATATGTTTTACCAACTTCCGCGCCCTGAACAGAAACAGAACCAATAAAAAAATAAACAAAATTATAATATAACTTAAGAAAAGCATTTTCCACTTTTTTCATATCTTCTATCCTTCGCTAAAACTTCTCATTTCATTATTTCAAAAGTATGCAAAGGGTACCACCTGCCCATTTTTTCATTACAAAAGAAAATACTAAATAAATAAGCAAAATGAGCACTAAACCGATAACCAGCAATCACTTCATAGTTTACAAATTTATTAATATTTTCAATTAATGTCACTGCCACATAAACTATAAAAGCATACCTTTTATAAAGCAAAACGCCATAACATAGCTTTTAAACTCCATTACTCCACACACCATTAGCTATTATTTAATACATTAAATTATTATAGTTAATCATATTATATGCTTGAATCATAATTAATGTCAATCATTTTAGCTAAAACCATTTATCTATTTGGAAAATTAATATAGAATAAGGCTAAAGAAGGGGAGGTACTCTCATGCTAAAAACAATTTTCACAATACTAGAAGAAAAAAAGCACTATTTAGAAACCCTTATTAGAATTAATAAAGTATTAACAAAAGAATTTCCAAATCTAGTTGAATCAAATTTCTTTTTTAAAAGACAAAATGAAATAATTAAGGCTGTTTCATTTGAAAGAAAAAAACAACTGGAAGTTGATAGTCTAACTTTTCTTGTAAAAAAAATTGGTGAGTGGACCATTGGTAAAGAAATTGCCTTTACTGAATATGAAAGAAAAGCTCTTGAACAAGTGGCTCATTTAATATCAGAAAACATCTATTTTGAGGAATGGGAATACAGCTATAAATTTTGTCAAAATAAAGGATGTAAGTATTTTCCCTGTCATAAAGTAAAGAATGAAAATAAATTCAGTTGTCTTTTTTGTTATTGCCCTCTCTATCGTCTAGAAAATTGTGGCGGTAATTATTCGCTCCTGGAAAATGATGTTAAAAATTGTATCAAATGCACTCTGCCTCATGCAGAAAAAAATTATGATTATATTATGAAAAAATTATCTTTAAATACTTAAAAATAGAAGAGATGAAAAATATGGTTTCTACATGGATAACAACTGCTATAATTTTGCTGATTATAGCAGTCCTCAGTTTATTTACACTCATAACCTGTCTCCTATTGTTAGCAAAAAAAGAAAACGTCTAGAGGGAATATACTTATTTTAATGGGAATCATTATTTCAATCATCGTTTTAATTGTCTGTATTTTTATTGGTATTGATACTGCTAAATCAATTTCTGAAGGTCGATATTTGGAAAAGGATGAAAATGGTCTCTATAAAATGAAATACGAAGAATATGCAGATAGCCCTTTCGAGAAAGAAATGATTTCATTAGCTGAAGAAACTATTCTAGGAACAAAACCTAGCCTAAATCAAATATATGACGATGTCTCAAAAGGCATTCTTCATGTATATAAAATAAAAGGTGAAGTTAAAATAGTGCGTGGTACACCAGAAGCAATCTATATCGAAGGAATACAAACTGATGAAGGTTCAGACCATAAGTCATTTCAAGCATTTCTTTCTAATTCCTTTTAGCTGAACATAATATTGGAGAAATAAAGGTTGGTGAATCTTTCGTTTTTTTGCTTCACTTACTTAGAAGATCAACTATATTTAAACCCCTATTGTCTATAAAAAGCTTTAGTGACTAATATATTTCCAAATACTTTTCTGAAAGTTATTGACAAAGTATCCTATTTAGGTTATTATTATGTGGTATCGCGGGATGGAGCAGCTGGCAGCTCGTCGGGCTCATAACCCGAAGGTCGCAGGTTCAAATCCTGCTCCCGCAACCATGTTAAAAGAGCTTGGAAATCAGTTGATTTTTAAGCTCTTTTTTATTTTAGTCAAACTCATTTAATAAAATATAAAAAAGATAGGAGAAAATATGTTAGATAAACTTATGGGAAAAGCTTCAATATCTAGTACTTCAGCATATGATGTAGAACGCTTATTTTGTGATGACGAAATCTTAATCAATGTATTTAAGTTTATGAGAGATGAAATTGTTATTACAACAAGAGGAATTTACAATATTGATGCTCAGGGATTAACGGGAAAAAGAATAGAATACAAGTTTTTCCTTGTCAAAGCACTACACTATATATCCATGGAAACTGCCGGAATCTTTGATCGTGATTTCGACATAAAAATCGGCCTAAATGGAAATACCGTTGTAACGGAACATACATCTTATTCTGCACCTATTTCTATTAAAGTTCATAAAAATGAAACTGAAGCAGGTTTTGAATTATACAAGACAATTAAAGCAATGCTCTAAATTTTAAGCAAATATTATAGCAATACTATAAGGATAACCCTGCATCAAAATTTGTAAAATTAACTATAAAAAAAGAGGCTAAAGCCTCTTTTTTCTGTTATTCAATTTTATTTTATTTTATTGAATGGTCTGCCTAAAGCAAAACCAGTTATTAATAATAATGTTAAAGTAAAAATAAAAATTGCTATAGCTGCCCAATGGGCTAAGTTCATAACTTCAAATAGCATAAATAAACAATTCACCCCTTATTACTGTATTATAAAATGAAATCATTCCATATTTATAATAGTTATATCATATTTATTATTAATTAGCGAGTGCTAACTCACTGTTTCTAATGTATCCCTCTTAACTTAAAACTGCTATACTATACAAAAGGAGGTGCCAAACGCAAATTGATAGACTATTTAAAATAACCTATTTTCTACTAAATAATAAAAAAGCAACCGCCAAATATTTAGCAGAAGAGTTTGAAGTTTCAATCCGAACAATAATTAGGGATATTAATATCTTAAGCTATGCAGGCATCCCTATTTATACTAAACAAGGAGCAGATGGAGGCATATTTTTAGATCAGGACTATATTCTAAATAAAGCCATGTTAACTGAAGAAGAACAACACCAACTCTATATTCAATTTGATGATGGCACAGCAATAGTCTGTACCATTCAAATGTATGGTTGTATGCTCCTCTTTAAAGAAAATGAAAATACTAATTTTTACTATTTAGTAGCAAAAGAAAAACCCAATCCCTTAACAGATGCTTTTAATGAAGCTTATTTTAATAAAATCTTAGCTGAAGCTAAAAACACCATCAGTGTAAAAGCTTTATTAGTCACTGAACAAAGAATACCCGGTTTAGGTAATGGTGTTTTACAGGATATCCTTTTTAATGCTAGAACCCATCCTCAAACAAAGCTAAAGTTTATAAGTAAAAAGGACATACAAGCACTATTTTTCAGTATTAAGAAAACACTATTTGAAATGACTGGTGAAGGTGGCAGGGATACTGAGAAAGATCTATTTGGCGAAACAGGCGGTTACCAAACTATCCTTTCTAAAAAACCCTAAAAAATCCTTGTCCTGTTTGTGGTGGTATCATTGAGCGAAAAGCTTATTTAGGTGGTAATGTCTATTATTGCCCTGCTTGTCAGCCCCTTAAAAAATAAAATATATAAATAAGGAAGGAAAACATAATAGTTTTCCTTCCTTATTTATTCCCCTGACTTTAGGGAAGTTACCATATCAATTTTATTTATTTTCAAACTTAATATTAAGTTAACTCCTATAGCCGTTACTAAGGTTATTACTGAAGCAATAAGATAGCTTGAAGGTTTAAGTTTAGGAAAAAAATCATAGAATCATTTGATAAAACACCCATATAAATTTTTAAAAATCCTTGCCCAGCTGGAATAACTAGAAGCCAACCGATTACATAAAGAAAACTGTTTTCTTTAAAGGATAGCAAACGGATTTCTCCTGGATAAAAGCCCAGTACTTTTAAGGTGGCATAATCCCTCATCATTTCAGAATAATTTAAAAGTCCTAAATTATAAATTACTGTTGTGCCTAATACAATAGCCCCTAAAATAAGAATATAAACAACGGCATCAGCACTAGCAAAAGTATCCTTCATAGCCTCTATTTGTGAATTCTTAGAAATAAGCTCTTTAAAATCGTCTAAAGTAGTATACTGATTCTTGTTACTTTCAATCCCTAAAAGCAAACTATTAACATTAAATGAATGACCCTGTTTTTCCCAATAAGCTTTACTTACAATTATATTACTTGGTAAAGTCACCCGCATAATAGCGCCTACTTTTCCATGTTGCCATTCATCTCCTAGCTTTGCATAGTCCAGTGTATCCCCCCCACTTTTAAGTTTAGCTTAGAAGCAATTTCATCTGATATTACAAATCCATCAGATGGTAATTCAAGAGCATTACCCTTCACATCTTTAAGTAACAAATACTGACTTTGCTCTTCTACAGTATACTTTAGAATTTTTGACTCATCCTTATTTTTAATCTCCAGTGTACCCTCTTCTATTTTCTCTCTATAAGGATCCTCAATCTCTAAACTGCTTCTAGGACCTTCATTTAAAAGAATTTTATTTTCATATTGATAAAAATCTGAATATGTACCATTAATAGTATAACTCATGGAATTCTTCATGCCAAGGCCAGCTAAAATTAACATCATACAGCCTAGGACACCAATAATGCCCATAATTGACCTGATTTTATTTCTGCCAACATTCCTAATAATACTTTTATTTTCAAAAGATAGTTTTTCCAAAGAGGCTTTAATTTCTCAAAAATACTATGCTTGCTTTTCTTCAGTAAATCCCCTTTCAATATTTGCGCTGGCATTCTCCTTATTTTCTTACCAACAGAAAACAAAATAGCCAGACAACAAGTTAAGACAATCACTAGCACAGCAATAAAACTACCTGAAGTTATGGAATGGCTCCATGACTGGAGACTAAATACACTGCTGAGAATAGGAATTAATACAGGCGGTATTATGAAGTAACCAAGAACAATACCTAAAACCCCTCCAAAAACACCTAGCCAAAAACCATAGAATAAATAATGAATCCTAATTTTAAAGTCACTATAGCCAAGTGTGACATTAATGTTCCTATCTGCACTCTTTGATTATTGACTAATCGAGTCATTGTTGTCAACATTGTCAAAATAGCTAATACAAAAAATAATGTTGGGAAAATATAAGTGAATTTAGTCAATTGATTTACTTTTTCTGTAACCTGATGAATGCTGAATTGTGAAGTTGAATAAAATGACATTAAATAAGCAGTGCCTAAAGTTAATTCTGCTTTTTCAATAATGTTTTTTTGATCTACATCATCTTCCACTATTAAAACCAGTTCATTGCCAATATACTGACCGAACAAACTTTTACTCATCTCAGGGGAGAAAAGGTACCCATAGCCATTTTTTATGATCAACTACATAAGCATCTGCACTGGAACCATTTATTTTCTCGCTACTTAGAATAATGCCTTTAATTTCTACTTTCTGATTGGCAATTTTAATAAAGTCACCTACAACATAATCATTAGCCTTTGCAAATTCTCGATTTAACCAAATACCCTCTCCTTTATTACTGTAAACTGAACCGTCTAAAACAAAGGGCTTAGAAACCAGATTTTCTTCTGGGCTGATTAACTCTAGTTGCTGGTCATCCATAAGAGCAATTTTATTTCTAAAACGTCGTTCTCCACTAAGGACACCCTCAGTATCCTTAATAGCTTTAGACTGTTCTTCAGTAATGCCTTTAGCAATAAACCATAAATTACCAATATTAGTTTCTTCATAAAGAACGTCACTATTATTTTTCAATCCTAATCTAACACTATCAATACCTGAAAAAACTAAAACACTTAATGTAATCATTAAAAATATAGTCAAAAACTGCATTTTGTTCTTCCAAATATCTCTAAACATTTTTTATTAATAGCATTACCACTTCACCGCATCTAAAGATAAAGGATTACTCTGAATTTCATTTTTAATAATTTTACCATCTTTTAAATGAATGACTCTATCAGCTGCTTCAGTTATGGCAGCATTATGAGTAACAATAATAGTAGTTTGTCCACCTTTTTTACTCATCTCCCAAATTGTCTTCAATACAGTTTTACCCGTTTCACTATCTAAAGCACCTGTAGGTTCATCACATAATAGAATTTTTGGATTTTTAGAAATGGCTCTAGCAATTGAAATTCTTTGCTGCTCTCCTCCAGATAATTCATCAGGGAAATGGTTTCCTCTATTTTCTAAACCCACTAGTTTAGCGCTTTTTCTGAATCCATTGGTTGGAGACTGATATTAGCTGATACTTGAATATTTTCTAAAGCAGTTAATTTAGGCATCAAATTATAGAATTGGAAAACAAAACCAATATCTGTTCTTCTATAGGTGTTTAATTCTTTATCACTGTATTTACTAATATCCTGATTCCCAATTACGACATGACCTAAGGTACCTCTATCCATCCCATCCAAAAATATTTAATAAAGTACTCTTGCCAGAACCTGATGGTCCTAAAATTATCGCAACTTCACCTTGTTGTATTTCAAATGTTAAATCATCAATAGCTAAAACTTCTTCTTCACCAACTATATATCTTCTCGTTAAGTTTTTTACCTCTATTAGTTTATGCATAGGCTTCCTCCATAAATTGTTCTTTAGACATACCTAATGTCTCTGCTATTAACTTAATGAGACTCGGAACATTTTCCTCTATTTCATTAATAGAAATCTCCTGATGAATTACTCCAAAAATACCATATAATAAATAACGAGCTGTAGTCTCTATGTTTTCTATCTGTAATCTTGTTTCTAACACCTCTATTTTTAAAATTTCTATAGCAGGGTTAGTTAATGCTTCTACAACATGAAGAGAAATTTTATCATGAAGTTCTTGATGTTCTGAATCATGAATTGTTGCTAAAAAAGCATCCTTACCCTGATTTTCTAATTCTAAAAATTCATGAAAAGCTAATATAATTCTCTTAGGAAGTTTCCATGCATCATTAAATAAAACTTTTTCAATTCTATAAATATATTCATCAGCATACTCTTCCATAGTTGCTTTAAATACTTCTTCTTTTGATTTAAAATAATAATAAAAAAGACCTTGTGCTACACCTAATGCTCCAACTATATCTTTTATAGATGTATTATTATAGCCTTTCTCAAAAAACAGTTTTCTTGCAGTCAAAATAATTTCCCGCCTTCTTTCCTCAGGCGCTTTACTAATTCTCACCATATTATCCCCTCCTTATAAATCTATAATACAATACTGACTGTTATTCAGTCAATATTTTTGTTTAAAAAACTCAACATTTATAAAATAGTATCCTATTAATAAGAATAGGATTATTTATCATCACAAAAATACTTAAAAAATAATTTGCCTAAAATAGGGATTCAGCTTAATTGCTGAAGCCCTATTTTGCATCTTTTTATAATGAGTCATCAGGGAACAACCTTATGCTGTATTTATGATATAATACAAACAATAAATATATACTCGGAGGTGATTAATATGAAAAGAAGAACAGTAAAAAAGTAGTAACTGGTTATCCAACTGTAGATGGTGCCGGCGTACGCTTAGTGAGAGTTTTATCCAATGTGACTACAGAAGATTTTGATCCCTTTTTAATGTTAGATGCTTTTGATTCTACTCATCATGAAGAATATGAAAAAGGCTTTCCTTGGCACCCTCATAGAGGAATTGAAACAGTTACCTATTTAATTGAAGGCGAAATGACTCATGGAGATAGTTTAGGCAATGAAGGTCTCATTAAAAGCGGTGAATATCAATGGATGACAGCTGGTAATGGTATTATTCATCAAGAATATCCTCAACCAACGAAAAGAATGCTAGGGTCTCAGCTCTGGATTAATCTACCACAAAAATATAAGATGGTAGAGCCTAACTATCACGCTATCACAGCTACCAATATTCCAGTTATTGAAGAAAAAGGTTCAATCGTCAGAGTGCTTGCAGGAAACTATGAACATGTAAAAGCACCACTGACAGGACAGTATGTTGAAACCACTTATTTAGATGTAACATTAGATAAAAAATAGTAATTGGCACTATCAATCAACATCTGACAATACACTGTTTGTCTATATTTTTGAAGGCAATGGCTATTTTGAAGAAAATAATGAAGGCTATATAGAAAATAAAAGAGCCGTTCTCTTTAATCCTGGTGACTATATTGAAATAAAAGCTGGTAACGAGGGAATGCGTTTTATACTATTAGAAGGTAAACCACTAAATGAGCCCATTGCCTGGGGGACCTATTGTAATGAATACTAAAGAAGAATTAAATACCGCATTCAAACAATTAGAAGAAAATATTTTTATCAGCCACAATAGAAAGTGAGGATTATTCAATGGATACAAAAATGATTTTCAAATTGTTTTAGAGGAAGGCAATGGTTTTGGTCAAATCTGTAATACTATGATTCAAGATTTAGATAAAACAAACACCCTTAATAAGAAAACAAGAGAATTAATCTATGTTTCTCTTTTAGCAGCACTAGGTTTAGAAACTGGACTTCCACACCATGTTCAGCAACTCAAAAATGCTAAGGGTACTGAAGATGAACTCATCAGTGCTATATTAATGGGATTACCTGTGGCAGGCAAAATAGTTACTACATCACTGGGTATTGCTTTAGATGCTTATAGAAAGTAGGATTAAATTAAATGAAACCATATGTAATTGCTTTAGATCAAGGTACAACAAGTTCTAGAGCCATTATTTTTAATAAAAATCAAGAAATTGTTGGTATTTCTCAAAAAGAAATAAATCAAATTCATCCAAAGGATGGTTGGATTGAAGAGGATCCAATGGAAATTTTTAGTACCCAATTAGGGGTTCTAAATGAAGTTTTAGCTCAGAACAATATTTCTCCTAATCAAATTGCTGCTATTGGCATTACCAATCAAAGAGAAACGACTATCGTCTGGGATAAAGATACAGGTTTACCTATTTGCAACGCTATTGTGTGGCAATGTAGGCGAAACCGCTCCTATTTGTGAAAAAATAAAAGCAACTGGCTTAGAACCCTACATTAAGGAAAATACCGGACTTGTTGCAGATGCTTGATTTTCCGCCGCTAAGCTTATTTGGATTTTAGAAAATATAAAAGGAGCTTGTGAAAAAGCAATGGCAGGAAAATTGCTTTTTGGAACAGTAGACACCTGGTTAATGTGGAAGCTATCTGATGGTGTTATTTTTAAAACAGATAGAGCAAATGCTTCTAGAACTATGCTTTACAATATTAAGACCTGCGTTTGGGATAAATATCTTCTTGAATTTTTTCAATTCCTCAATCAATATTACCTTCTGTTCACTCCTCAAGTGAATATTATGGTACAGTTAACATTGCAGGTTAAGCCATTCCAATTACAGGAGTAGCTGGTGATCAACAAGCAGCATTATTTGGTCAGTCCTGTTTTCATTCTGGTGATGTAAAAAAACACTTATGGTACAGGTTGCTTTACGCTCATGCATACAGGCAAAAAACCATGCTATAGCAACAATGGTATGTTAACTACGATAGCTGCTAGCAATGGACCTGTTGAATATGCTATTGAAGGTAGTGTTTTTGCTGGTGGTGCTATAATCCAATGGCTAAGAGACGAATTAAAATTGTTAAACTGTGCAGCGGAATCACATGGTTATGCTGTCAGTGTTCCAGGCACTGGAGGTGTTTATATGGTGCCTGCTTTCACCGGTTTAGGCGCTCCTTACCGGGATATGTATGCTCGAGGAACGCTACTTGGATTAACACGTGGAACAACTAAAGAGCATATTATTAGGGCAGCTTTAGAATCTATTGCGTTTCAATGTAACAGCCTTCTTGAAGCCATTATAAACGATACAGACATTCCTGTAAAACGCTTGAAAGTTTATGGCGGAGCAAGCAGTAATGATTTCTTAATGAGTTTTCAAGCCAATATAAGTAATTATCCTGTTCAAAGACCTACTATTTTAGAAACAACAGCATTAGGGGCTGCTTACTTAGCAGGTCTAGCTATTGGCTTCTGGGAAAGTATAACTATCCTTAAAAAAATTGAAACAGTAGAAAAACATTTTCACCATCAATGGATAATCAAAAGAGGGAAAAAGAATTAAGAAACTGAAAAAGCAATTAACCATTCTGAAGGTTGGTTAAAAGAGGTAGAAAATGATGAATAAAGAACTAAAGACACTCAAAAGCAGTAATGGAACTAGTATAATTTCAGGTATTGTATATTGGCCAACAAATGAAGCTAAAGCTTTAATTCAAATTAGCCATGGCATGGTAGAGCGCATTGGCCGTTATAATGAATTCATGAATTTCCTTGTAAAAGAAGGATATGTAATCTGCGGTCATGACCATATCGGACACGGAAAGTCCGTAGGGCCTGACGAAACATTTGGATTTTTCAAAACTGAAAATGGCGATCAAGCTTTAGTTAACGACCTTTATAATTTTGGACAACTAATAAAAAAGGATTTTCCTAATATTCCTCATATTCTAATTGGACACTCTATGGGGTCCTTTATTGCCAGAGTCTGTGTAACAACCTATAAAGAAGCGTATGATGGTTTCATAATTAGTGGAACAGGAGAACCAACAGCAGTTGCCAATATTGGCATTACACTTGCATCCTTAGCTGCAAAAGTAGGTGGCGAAAAAACATTCTCAAAAGCTAGACCAAATTGTTTTAGGCCAGTTTAACAAAAAATTACTAATCCTCGAACGACTAAAGACTGGCTCACGAAAGATACAGATATTGTAGATTTGTATTTATAAGACCCTTACGCTCAATTTGTATTTATAACATCAGGCTTTAAAGATCTAGCTACTTTAAACAAGAAAGCTAATGATACGACATGGTTTGATTCTATTTCTAAAACTATGCCTATTCTCATGATTTCTGGTGACCAAGACCCTGTGGGAAACTATGGAAAGGGTGTTTTAGAAGTTTACAATAAATTAAAAGAAAAAGGGGATTACTAATGAAAACAATTTATTTAGCTGCTGGCTGTTTCTTGGGAGTTGAAGCATTTTATAAAAAATCAATGGTATTATTGAAACGGAGGTAGGTTACGCCAATGGCAATGGTAACCCTGTTACTTATGATGAAGTTGTAACAGGCACGACAGGCTATGCAGAAACCTGTAAAATTACTTATGATGAGAAAACATTTTCCTTAAATTATTTGCTCGAAAAATATTGGTCTATTGTTGACCCAATAAGCCTAAACAAACAAGGTAATGATTAGGGAACACAATATAGGACTGGTATTTATTATATAGATGAAACAGATTTACCTATTATTTTAGCTTCATTAAAAATAGAACAAGAAAAATACCAAAAACTTATAGTAAATGAAGTATTACCTTTAAAGAATTATTTAAAAGCAGAGACTTATCATCAAGACTATTTGCAAAAAAAAATCCTGGTGGTTATTGTCATATTAAACTATAGTATGGAGGAAGTATAAATGGATATTAGCTATAATGAACCAAAAAAGTTAAAATTACAATAGTCTCAAGCCCCGATGCAGAAGGCGGACCCTATCCTTTTTTAAGAAGGGAGAAACCTATGACATAGGATTTGAATTGTGTCCAGGAGGCTTCTGTTCTACTGCATTTCATACACTTTGGCCTCATCTGAGAGTCATTGAATTAGGAGGAAGACATCCTTGGGACTCTAAAAAAAGGGAAACAACTGTTTGTTGTCCCAATGCTAAAAGATCTGTAATCTTTAAGATTTCAATAATTTAATAAACACAAAAGTAATTAAAAATTTGAAACCAACCTGTTCTAATTCTATATTTAGGGAATTGATTATTTTAATACAGCCATTTTAGGCTCAAAAATTTAAATAAAAAAGCTAAAAGCAATAATCTGGTTATTCTAAAAAGCAGGTTTTAACACTATTAATGACCATATATCCAGGAATTAAATCTGTATTATTGGAAGGGGAACATTCAAGGCAGCTTGATTAAAATAATCTTCGCTGCCTTATTTTATTTTTTTAATAGATTACGTCATTCATAAAGTTATCCAATACGCTTGAACTATTTTTCCATCTGTATGAAAAAATGACCTATCTTCTATGCCCCCCCATTCTTAATAATGGTTTTACTAGAGGCAATATTATCCTGATAGCATGCCAACATCACTTTTTTTAAGGTATTGTTCTACAGAATTTTAATCCCAAACTTAATATTTCAGTAGCATAGCCTTTTTGTCATTCAGAAGGTCTTACGCCATAACCAATATGTCCACCATAATTGGCTAAAAAGCATTGAGTTCATACCGGATATCTATAATGCCAATTATTCTATTTGTCCTTTTATCTATAGCAAATCGGGTACCAGAAACTACCCAGTCTAAATTTAAAGTATCTTTATGGGATTGTTGTTCAAGATGTTCTAGCCAATCGCTATAAGTATTCATTTTTTCAAGCAATGAAGCACCATGTAAGTCCTGTTCTCCAATAGATAAATGTTCTTCCAAATATTCTAAAGCAGCCGTTTCATGCTCCTTTGTCGGTTTGAGCAAAATAAGATTATTCATTATAGCTCCTCCTCATTAAATTAAAAAGTTAACCTCCAAAACCAAATAATAAAATGCCATCAATATATTGATGGCATTTTAAATCCTTATCTTAAATTAAAAAAGTTGTACCCTGTCGTCGAAACAAGATATTAATATAATCAAATAAACGTTAGCTCCAATCAAGTTTTACCTTCAGCACCCAAAAGTATCCACATACTGCTGCTTCCTTCCGGATCTGACAGGGTTCATGGGCTCTCGTCGCAAAGGGCTCAATTATCAACACCACATATTTACCAATTAATATTAAACCTTAATCCCTCAGACAGGTATTCAATCCCTCTATAGCGGATTGAGGGTTACAAGGAACCGCTAGCTCCCCATCTAGTACAACATCTTTCTATTCTAGCATATTTTAACTAAAAAAAGAACCTAATTAAGGCGAAATTTAAACTACAATATTATGTTAGAATAGAGTAAAGATTGAAATAAGGAGTATAGATATGAAAATTCAAAGACCGCAACTTCCTAAGTAGCTGTTTAAAATACACCATTAGAAGAGGCGCTTGCCTTATATAATCGTGAGGAATTAACTATAAATGGTTGCGTATTCGAAAACCAATATTATGAATACCTTAAAGGCTACCATGCTGAAGCAGTAAATTAGACGGCTGCTATATCCGCAATACAAGTTTTTACGAATGTAACTGCTCTTATCTGAATATCCCCTTATGTAATATGAAAACTACTCAGTTTAATAAATGCCTCCTAAAAGATAGTAACTTTTCAAATAGTTCCCTATCAGTGGAATTTAATAATTGTAACCTAAAACAAAGTGTTTTCACCAACAGTCCTTTAAAAGATATTGATTTATAGACTTCTAACATTGAAAATATTTATCTATTAATTGATGATATAAAAGGAGCAATAGTCAATCAAGAACAAGCCATTGCTTTAGCAAAGTTACTCGAAATTAAAATAGTTTAAAAAAATTTTAATATTCTAAATATCTTGCTTGACTGTGTACTAACCACGCAGTTTATAATGAAATTAAAGGAGGCAATTATGAATTATTTAGCAACTGGAGAAGTTGTAAAATTAATGGATATATCCAAATATACCCTAAGTTATTCATTGATGAAGGTCTAATACAGCCTAGGCAACTACCAATATTTTTTCAGAAAAGAATTAGAAGCTGATGAAAAAGATGAATATGAGATAATAGCTGAGAAGGAGAAATTCCACAACGACATTAATTTAATTTTAAAATATGAAAGTCATCAAGACTATATTTCAAATAGTGGAAGCTATGAAAATAATGAAGAAAGATACAATTTTATCCGAAAAAATATTCACGCTGATGCTACTGCAGAATTAAAAAAATAAAATCAAGGATTTACTTAATTTTAGGAGAATACGATTGTAATATAGATTCAAAAGAAACTAAGAAAATTTACCAAGATTGTATTCCAGAAAATCAACTTAGTATAAAAAATTTCTCATGTTGAGCACAATATGCTTAATCCCTGGATTCAACATTCACCATTTTTAATAAATGACATTGGAATTTTAGCTCCCAAAGATATTTTAATCAGTCAAGAATATTTAAACTTTTATGAAGCAATTGCAAAAAAGGAAAAAAGTAAATAAATTTAATTAATATACAAAAACAGGAAGTGATTTATAATGAATCTCCAAATAAAAAATTAAAGAAAATGAAATTAACAATTTATTAGATAGTATGGAACGGGATTTTCCAAAACAAGTTTAACAAAAAATGTTTATTAAGGCTATCCAAAAAAAGTGTTTATGCTGTTCTATTAAAAGATGGAACCAATGTAGTTGGCTATGTAACCTATACAGAAATTGAAGAATATGATGGCATCCATATATGCTATTTAGCAATTGAACCAAAGTTTCGTTCAAAAGGATATGGTAGTAAAATGATTGAACTTTTTAGAAAACACATATTAAACAAGTCACTGCTCCTTGAAGTAGAAGACCCCAAATATGCAAAAGATGCTGTTGATTTTAAAATTCGCACAAAACGCATTTCTTTTTACGAAAAGTGTAATTTTACATTAGTCGAAAATGTTTTTCTAAATATTTACAATTATCGCCTTCTATTAATGAAAGATCCTAATTTTTTTATTAACTCATACAAACATGTAATAAAAAAACCTATGCTAAAACCCTTGGATCCTGGTTCTTTACTTTAGGTGTAAGGGTAAAAGAGCTTCATAGAGATTAATATAGTTACTATAAATCCAATACAATGCTTCTCATTTACAGAAAAATATTGATGTTATAATAATTAATAGATGCAATTTTAATTCAGAAAGGAAAGACAATGACTATTACAACGGATATTAGAGGTAATTCAAAAGTAGCAATTGTAAATGATTTAAATGTAATTATTGAAAATGTACAAGAAGCTCTAGACTTAATGGCTACTGTTAACTATCAATATGGTTGCCATAAAATTTTAATTCACAAAGAAGCTTTAACAGAAGAATTTTTTGATTTGAAAACAGGTCTTGCTGGAGAAATTCTTCAAAAATATACTAACTATGGTATAAAAATTGCTATTATTGGTGATTTTTCTATCTACAATAATAAAAGCCTTAAAGACTTTATGTATGAGTCTAATAAAGGGAACAATGTTTTCTTTTTAGAAAATGAAGATAAAGCCCTTGAGACACTACATAGTAAGTAAAATTTTAACTAAAGAAAGAATCTGCAAATAACTAGTAGATTCTTTCTTTAGTTAAAATAATCAATTATATCTATTAAAGCAACCTATATTCAACACTCTTATATCTTGCCCTTCTTTTTCTTATCTTCATTAATACCAGCTCCAAGAACTTGCCCCCAAAACGTCCATGAACACCTTCTTTTACAGAACCTGTTACAATGCCCCACAAGTTTCCACCTATATAGCCTGTAATATCGCCATTACCGTTCCCCATACACTGCCAAATACACTGGTGGCCATAAACATTATTAACCTCTCCCATAATGCTTCCTTTAACATCTCCATAAATATCACCATTAACAACACCTCTTATTTTACCTACATCACCATGAATGTCTTTATTGACAACACCAGGAATCAGTCCAAAATATGGACGTTTTTCTTTTTTATTATCTGGACTATCTTTTGCTTCTTCGTCTTCATTATCTTCTTTTCCATTTAACAATTCATCTATTGTAGCGCCTAATGTTTCTGCAATAATACCTTTTGGACATATACTAAAAAAGTAGACAGGAAAAAGTGAAACATGTTTTAAATAAGTAGACACATAAGAAAGGATAAAATTATGAATAATTACAAGAAATACGATGAAGAATTTAAAAAAAGTATTGTTAATTTACACCAAAACGGTAAAACTCAATCCCAACTTTCTAAAGAATATGGTGTCTCCATGTCTGCTTTACACAAGTGGATTAAACTTTATTCTCAGGTTAGAATTGATGATGATACTATTCTAACCGCTAAGCAGATTAAGGATCTTCAAAAGCGTAATGCTCGACTCTAGGAGGAAAATATCATTTTAAAAAAAGCAATTGCCATATTCACGCCTCACTCAGACAAAGATTAATGGCTGTTCATACCCTTCGTTTTCAGCACGCTATCTCTTTTCTTTGTCATGTCCTTAAAGTGAACCGCAGCTCCTATTACAAATACTTTTCGGAAAAACTTTCTCCTAGAACTATTGAGAATTAAAAACTCCGTCAGCTTATTCTCGGAGATTTGTCATCTTACTAAGAGACGTATTGGCCCATCTAAGATTAAGGCTCTTCTTTCCTATGACTATGGCATCAACATCAGTATTGGTAGAGCGAGCCGCCTGATGACTGACATGAATCTTCCTAAAATGCCTACTATCAAACTTCGGTTTATTCATCCGAGGTCTATTCCCAATTTTGATTGCCCTAACTACCTAAATCAAAATTTTAATGTTCCTCAGCCCAATCAAGTCTGGGCTAGTGACATTACCTATATTAATTTAAATGCCTCTTTTGCTTATCTCTGTGTTATTATGGATTTATTTTCTCGTAAAATTATTGCTTGGAAGCTCTCTCTTAAAATTGATACTTCTCTTGTTAAGGATACTTTTATCAAAGCCTTTTATTCTCAAAAACCTTCTACTTCTCTTATTTTTCATTCTGACAGAGGTTCCTAATATACTTCTTTTATCTTTAGAAAGCTCCTTGATTCTTTTGGTATCATTCAATCTTTTTCTAAGCTTTCTCATCCTTGGGACAATGCTGTCGTTGAGTCCTTTTTAAATATATGAAAAAAGAAGAAATTCTTCGTAGGTCTTTTTCTTCCTTTGCTCAAATTAAGCTTTCCTGCTTTGAACACATTGAGGGCTTCTACAACCCCCTATACGTCCCCACTCTGCTAATAACATTCTTTCTCCTAATTCCAAAGAAGACTATTTTTTCACTTCTATTAAAACTTAATTTCACTTTTTCTATCTACTCTATTGACATTCTTCCAGTCTTTTTCAAATAGTTTAAATGATGTTACACCCATTGTATAATAGCCACACTCATCTTTATCACTTAAGTATGTCACCATTATCTATCTGATTCTAAAGCTTTAAAAGTGCTCTGCTTTCGCTTGTTGCCACTACTTTAACGATTTTTTCTCTTTTTTCTTCTAACTGAATGGTAAATATTTTTTCTTTAGATGCCGGCATTCCTTTCCCCTTTTTTCAGAAATTTCATCAGGCAATTCTACTAGTTTTTTCTTATCGCATAGGATAACCATTGGATATCTTTATTAAATCTAACACGCAAGGAAGATATTTATTAGTTTCTCAATCACTAATTGTTGTCAATGGTTTAATTGACTATTGCTTGTTATTTTTAACTTAATTGAAATTAACAACTAAAACCATAATTTCCATTACTATTGAATGCTACAGAATGTAGTAGATAAAAATTAAGCGAATATCATATTTTTATGATAATTTGGTAATAATATTTGTTTTTTAGGTTGATTGTATATTTTTTCTATGCTAATATGTACTTAGAGGTTACGTTTATTAGTAAATAGGCATAATTATTTGCGTATTTACACGTATCTTTTGCTTAGAAAATTGTTACTCTGCTTTCGACGGCGAGGGTAACATTTTTTTATTTTACTTTTACAAGTTTAAAGTTTTTTGTATTTGTTAACTGTTAATGTTTATTGTACTTCGCGCTTTCTAAAAGCATAATTAAAATAGGTTGTTAGTATTTTTTACTCTCAGCTCATCATTAATTTCCCAGCAAAGCTATATGCAGGAATTGAATTTATTTCTCTCCTTTTTTGTTCCTCTATTATATATAGCTAGTGTTATATATAAAAATAGACAGCGTCATAAAAACACTGTCTATTTGATTTTTTATTATAAATTTTTAATGATATTATCAATTTCTTTACCAGTTTTTAGAATCGCCACTCCGTTTCCACTCTTCCCAACGTCATAGTGAGTCAATTCTTCCACCACCTGAAGAAATTGTTTTGTAATTTTTTGAAAATAGATTTAATTATGTTTCATCATCAGATAATAGAATTTTGCTGTCTGTCACGTCTTTTATGTTAGCTTCAATAGCATTTTGCCCTTTTGCTAATTTATCTCTTTTTCATGCTTTTGGAAAGCTATAATTTTATTCTGATAGCTTTAATATCCAAAAACAGAACGTGTTTCAATCAATCCTTTAATTAGAATCAGGCTAATAGCAGTTTCTCTTATTTGTCAAGCTATCTCCGTAGTTCCTACGGTTCTTGATTGTATCTAAGCAAATGCTTGTATTCGTAGACCTTCGGTCAGTATGTTTTTATACTCGCATTAATGTCTCGGTCATGATGAGTATGACACTCTGGACAAGCCCACTCACGAATTTTGAGAGCTTTATTACCTTCTTTGTGTCCGCATTATGAACAGATTTGACTTGATGGAAACCATGTATCTATCTTGATAATTTCACGTCCATACCACTCTGCTTTATAGTGTAGTTTAATGGCAAAACCAGACCAAGATACATCAGAAATGCTTTTTGATAATTTATGATTACACAACATACTTTTTATGTTTAAGCCCTCAATACAGATAGTATCGTGATTTTTGATAATTTCTGTACTCAACTTATTTAGAAAATCCGTACGTTGATTCATTACTTTATTTTTATCCAACAATGCTCGTCTTGATAGTTTTCATTGTTCACGTTTTAGTTTCTTCTCCATTTTTGAACAGAATTTGTTTTGGGTAGCTCAACAATGTCTTCTTTGCATAACAAAGAAATATAGTATTTACCACTTGAATGCCTGGAAATCGTGGCGAATTTAGTAGTTCCTTTAGGCTATCTATGAAGCTTAACTCTAACTAAGGACTTCTATTTAGTCAATTTGATGAATTTATTATCCGTCAAAGCAACTGTTCCATTTTGATTATTCGTTGTATAACTCTGAACAGGTTTTTCTTACTTTTGAACCGAGAAAATCCAATGGATTTATCACGAAAGAAATTTTTATATGCTTCAGCTAAAGCAAAGCTATCAACTTCCTTCAAAAAAGGAAACTCTGTCTTATACTTTGCAGGAGTTGAAAACCTCATTTCTTTAAAAGAATCGTTTTTAGTTTCTTCATATCTATTTCATTCAATCTTTAAACGTTAGATTGTAGACCTTACGGACACAACCAAAAGACTTAGCAAAGAAAATTTCTTGCTCTTCTGTTGGATATAGTCTGAATTTATATGCTTTTAATCGCTTAATAAGGTTCATCTACTTTCTATTTATGATTGTTTCCTTGATTTTGAATATATTCCTACTCCCTTTCATAGAAAGTGTTTTACTTCTAGGTAACTCACGTTTTATCAATCATGAACAGGCGTTTTTATAAGCATTGATAAATTTTGTTAATTCTGTTTTAGGTCGAGCTTTGAACATGATGTGAATATGGTCTTTATCATAATCCCGCCCAACTAATGTTATGTGATATGATTTTTATATTCGCTCAAACGCTACTTTAGCATAATCAGATAGTTCATCATCAATCACCTGCCTAGGATATTTGGTTACTAAAAAAGATGATTGCAGAGAAGAAACACTGAATAATTATTTGTATCCAATTCCATGTTATACCAACTCTTTTCTTATATAGACTAGATTTTGTAACATGGAATAAAATATAAAGGCAACACGTCTTATCTGTCGGTTTTTAAATCACCAAAGATAATCCTCATACTGAATGGCATTCATCACCCACCTACAGAGGATGGGCAACTTCTGCCTAAATCAGTTAAATTTATTTATTGAGTTAGTAATTAATTCTCCAATTATAATCTGACATAATTATATCCTCTAGACTATACTTAGGTTTCCATGATAAATGCTTTTTAACTTTTGCAGTATTAGCTAAAACGCTTGCAGGGTCTCCTGCTCTACGTTTATCAATTTTGCATGGGATTTCTTTATTTAAAATACTTGTAGCTGTTACGTATATTTCTTTGACAGAATATCCTTTTTCAGTCCCTAAGTTAAAAATTTCAGAACTAGTATTTTTATCAAACAAATAGTTAAATCCTAATACATGTGCATAGGCTAAATCAAGCACATGTATGTAATCTCTTATGCACGAACCATCTTTAGCATCATAGTCTTCTCCAAATATTGTAAACATATCATTTTGTTGTAAAGCAGTTTTATTTATATTAGGGATAGCGTGTGTAGGATTTTTTATTCGCAATCCATTTGTAGCATCTATTTCTGCTCCTGCAACATTAAAATATCTAAAAATTATATATTTCCAATTATATCTTTTTGACATCCAATAAATAAGCCTTTCTCCCATTTGTTTTGTTTCTGCATATGGATTAATAGGATTTAGAACAGTGTTTTCAGTGGCCGGGCAATTGATACAATCATTACCATAAACCGAAGGCCGTTGAAGAAAACATTACTCTATTTATATTTAATTCAGCTAAAACTTTTAAGACATTGTTCATTCCTGCAACATTTGCTGAAAAATATTTGCTTGGGTTATCAATACTTTCACTAACGACAATTTCCCCCGCACAATGCAAAACTGCTTCAATTTTATTTTTTTTGTTAAATATTCTTTTAAATCTTTTTCATTGTATACATCTAATTCGCAAAAATAGCTCTTTTATCAACCGCTTCAAGCGAATCAGTTGATAAATTATCCAAAATATACACTTCATAGTTAGCATTGAGCAATGCGGTTGCTGTGTGGGATCCAATATAGCCAGCTCCGCCTGTTATTAAAATTTTTCTTTTCAAATTCTTTTCTCCTTAACTTGTTATATTGTGAAATGATAATGTTTTTCTTTTTGAAAAGCCACAAAACCCTGTCATTTTATGAAAGGATATTAAAATATCATCTAATGATTAGCTTACAGTGTTTCCAAACAAATACACTGGAATTATTCTCAGTTTAAATAAAACATAGCTATTATTTTCCATGCATATTAAACTAGTATAAGTAATTGAAAAACAATAATGTCTGACAAAAAACTTATTTCTTTCATCTATAATATTGAATCATCCAATTGAGGATACTTAAACACTATGTTTAAGTTTTAATTCATTTAACATTATTTTATATTAATTGAAATTTATCTTAACAATAAAAATTATGATTGTCAATAATATATATTAATCTTTTTTCAAAATTGTCACCACTTCTGATTTACTATTTCAAATTTCAATAAACTTTCAAATAAAGCATTCTACTTTTCTATGGCTATATTTTTAAGAACATATTTTAAGCCCTCATTATATAAAACTTTTTCTCAGAAAGGCAACTAAAACTTTAGTAAAGCGAAATCCTTTTTAGCATATTGTTCTAATATAGAAGCAATTTTTTCATTATAATCAGCAATTAATAAATTTCTCATGCTCATTCTCCACTCAAAAATTCTGTTTTCACTCTTTAATAATGCCATTTTATGCTTATATTGTTTTATGTTTTTAAAAATAAAATACCTTAAAAATAAAACAATAATGTCATTATTTTGACACAAATAAATTGTATCATTAAAACATAACAAAGACAGATAACTTTAAAAGGAGGTTTTTTAATGTCTATTAAAAGAAAATTAATCATTGCTACTACAGCTCTATTTGCTGTTGGTGGCCTAACAGGAACTGTATTTGGAGCAACTAATTTCTCATCTAGAGCAAGATATGCTATCCCAATTAAGTGGTCAGACAGTAGAGAGTATTACAGCACAAAAACAGCAAGGTAAAACATTAGGAACTATTGCTTCTGAAGCTGGTTGTCCTAGCACAATTTCAAACTCAAAATTTAGAAGCTAAAAAAGCTATTCTAAATGAAAGCGCAGCTACAGGAGCTATTGCTGAAGATCAAAAAAACACGGCCCCGCAAACAATTGAAGAAAGACAAGTAACCTGTGATGGAACAGGCAATCAAGATGGACAAAGATTAGGTTTAGGTTTAGGTAATGGTAATAGCAACGGAAATGGAACTGGTGCTTGCGATGGTTCAGAACAAGCCAATGGAATGGGCCAAGGCAATAATGGTCAAGGTCAGAAAGCAGGTAACGGCAGTGGCCAAAAAGGCGAAGGACTTAGAGACGGCTCTTGCTACCAATAAAATAAAAACGTAATGAAAAAGCACAGAATACTTAATTCTGTGCTTTTTATGATTTTAATTTATTTTCCATTTCAAATAATCTTATCTTTGTTTGATTAAATAATTTCCAATAAGACTTTGTTCAAAAACCTTTTATCTTGTTTCTAAACCATAGCATTTGGCCAAACAAACTGGACAGATGGAATAAAAAACCTAATCATTCCCTTGATGCTTTACCTTCCTTTAAAAGCTTAACAGCATTTTCAATTTTAAGTTCTGCTTCTGTTACAAGCTCTGGATTTTTCTTAAGAGATCTCTTTAACACTTTTTCATCACCGATACAGTCCGGTATCTTAAGATGCAAACCACCAATTTTTGCCCTTACTATAGCATATTAATTTTTGTTCTTTAGCGATTTTTTGACCTTATTTAGTTATTCCAGATAGCTTATTGACATATGCCTAATACAATTCTATAGTTAAATGGGTATTTAAGTTGATACAAACAAATAACAGTAATTAAGGAGATATAATGAGCAGTACATGTAAACAAAAAGAAATGAATTTTTTAGAAAAACCTCATGAACTAAGTCAGATAAAAAAAGTAATTGGTGTCGTTAGTGGTAAAGGAGGTGTTGGAAAATCCCTAGTTACCTCAATGCTAGCCGTTTTAATGAATAGCGAAGGCTATAAAACAGCTATTTTAGATGCAGATATTACAGGCCCGTCTATTCCTAAAGCATTTGGCATAACAGAAAAAGCTGGTAAAAATGACCATGGCTTATTACCTATAGAAAGTCAATCAGTTATCCAAATTATGTCTTTAAATTTATTACTTGAAAATTAAAGTGATGCCGTTGTCTGGAGAGGCCCAGTAATAGCTGGAGCAGTAAAACAATTTTGGACAGATGTAATTTGGCGTAATGTTGATTATATGTTTGTTGATATGCCTCCAGGAACAGGAGATGTTCCTCTAACTGTTTTTCAATATATTGGTGTAGATGGCATTATAATTGTAACATCACCTCAAGACTTAGTTTCTATGATAGTTGGTAAAGCGGTTAATATGGCTAAAAACATGAATATACCTATTCTTGGTTTAGTGGAAAATATGAGCTATGTAACTTGTCCTGATTGCCAAAAAGAAATTAAGATTTTTGGAGAAAGTAAACTGGAAGAAATTGCCAGTAAGTACAATATTGAACTTATTGGTAAAATACCTTTAGATCCTCAAATTTCAGCTACCTGTGATTTAGGAGAGATTGAAAAATTTACAGACACCATTGGCTAGACCATTTTATGCCAGTTCTTAGAAATATTTAATTATATAAGAAAATAAAAGCATTGAAGATATATTCAATGCTTTTATTATTAAAAATTAAATTCTTCTTCCCAATTAAAATCTCCAGAATCCTCAGAGCTTTTTGGCCAATGACTACACCATTCAGGTACTGCTGGATTTTCCACTCTATCAAGACTAGGTGTATAAGGTTTAATATCTAGGACAGGCGTGTTGTGGTCTGCATCTATAAAAGGAATTTTAATTAATCCTTTTTCCTCATCTATTTCCAACACATACACTGTTGTTAAACCTATTGGGTTAGGTCGCATAGGTCCCCTCTTGTTGCAAAGACACCCAGAAAAACATCAGGAGCCTTCTTATAAGGCCGTGGCCCTTCAATAAATCCCCTTGCCTCCTCATTATCATTTTTATTAAACCAAAATAAAATATTGAGATGGCTAAACCCCTTTATTCCCTTTAAACCATTTCTAAAATCTGAGTCTACTTCAATAAAAGTACTCCCTTTCTCAGCTACAACGCTACCAATTGGATTCTCCTTAAATTTTTCCATATTTTTTACCTACATTTTTAATACGGCTTAATGGTAAACCCTCTCATCATGTGAGTGTCAACAACTAATATGCTCTTTCTTTTATAGGAATTTGGATTTATGTCATATAATTTTCTGGATTTTCCTCATTACCTGGCCCTTTATGTAAAACCTGCCGACTTGCACCTAATATTTCATAATAGGGATGAGCAGAAAGCCATTCAGCTAACTTAAAATAACCCTTTTTAATATTATAACTAAAAGGACCATAAATCATCATGGATGCAACAGTCTTTAAAGGCTCTGTTGCTCTAAAAATAATAGGTCCTTGATTGATGTTTAATTTCTCAACTTCAATACAAACTTCAACATCTACATCTTGCTCCTTATGCTCTAAATCATGAAAAATAGCTATATTTCTGTAATTTTTTGGTAGCTTAATATTTTCTTTAATAATAAAATCAAATAGTTGTTGCCATAAGATAGATTCTGTGTCTGGGGTTTCGAGAATACCTCTGAGAACAATTACATTTTGGCTCTCTAATCCTTTTATTGTAACATTCTGATGAACATCCATAAATGCTTCCCCAATATCTAAAAATGCTTTATTTATTTTTTCAAGTTTTGCTGCTTCAATTGCAATATTCGTTTCTATCTCTGATTCCTTATTTTTCAACAACTTAATTAATGCATTATCGGACCAATCTTTAAGAGCCTCTTTTATTTCAGCAGTCATAAAATTTAAATATCTTAAAAAAATAATTTTTTTAAGTTTGGGAATAGCCTCTATGTCATAAAGTCTATAACCAGATTCCTCATTAATAGTTGTTGGCTTTAATAAATCAACTTCATCATAATAGCGTAACATGCGAATTGACACTAATGTTAATTTTGAAAATTCACCAATTTTAAATATAATCTTCACCTCTTTTTAGCCAATATTTTTATAGACTTTCACCTAAGTGAAAGTCTATAAAAATAGTTTTATTTAATATAGTCAGTACCCATATAAGGAATAAGAACATCTGGCATTTTTACTGAACCATCCTCTTGTTGATAGTTTTCTAAAATAGCAGCCATAGTTCTACCGACTGCTAAGCCAGAGCCATTTAATGTATGCATAAATTCATTTTTACCATTTTCTTTCTTATAGCGTATTTTACTTCTTCTACTTTGAAAATCTGTATATAAGCTACAAGAACTAATTTCCTTATAATCGTCATAGCTTGGTAAAAAGACTTCAATATCATACGTTTTAGCTGAACCAAAACCAACATCACCGCTACATAAATTCACTACTCTATAGGGCAGTTTTAATAGTTTTAAAATATTTTCTGCATCCCCTGTAATTTCTTCTAAAACCTCTTTTGAAACCTCTGGCTTTACAAATTGTACCATTTCAACTTTGCTAAATTGGTGCAACCGTACTAAACCTCTAGTATCTCTTCCAGCAGAACCGGCCTCAGATCTAAAACAAGGTGTAAAACCACATATTTTAATTGGCAATTCACCTTCTTTTAGTACCTCACCACTATAAAGATTAGTAAAGGGTACTTCCCCTGTTGGAATCAAATAGAGATCTCTATTTTCAATTTTAAACATATCCTCAGAAAATTTAGGTAATTGGCTTGTTCCTACTAAACTTTGTCCTGTGACTAAGAAAGGGCTCCAAACTTCTTTATATCCTTTATCAGTATGAGTATCAATCATGAAATTAATAAGAGCTCTTTCAAGTTTTGCCCCTAAGCCTTTCATAAAAACAAATCTTGACCCTGAAACTTTGACACCTCTCTCAAAATCTAAAATATCTAAGTCAGCACCAATATCATAATGGGCTTTTGGTTCAAAAGAAAACTTTCTTGGCTCTCCAAACCGACGAGCCTCTTGATTTTCCTCATCACTTTTCCCTGCGGGTACAGAAGCATCTAAAAGGTTAGGCAACATAAGTAGACTATTATCTAAATTCTCATCAATTACTTTAATCTGACCGTCAATTTCTGAAATTTCATCTCCAATAGAAGCTACTTCTTTCATAATATCAGACACATCTTCACCTTGGCTTTTACGCTTACCAATTTCTTTAGATACCTTATTTCTAAAGCTCTTTTTATCTTCAACTAATTGGATCTTTGCTCTTTTTTCCTTATCTAAAGCTAAAATAGAATCAAGAGAAATAGGTTTTCCCCTTCTACTTAAATTCTCTTCAATCTTTTCTTTCTCTAAGCGTATGGCCTTAATATCAAGCATTTGATTCTACTCCTCTTCTTCATCATCTTTTATTAGTACCCTTGCTACTGCAACAATTTTATCCTCTTCTGGAATATTCATAACACAAACCCCTTGTGTTACTCTACCAATAACTGAAATATCAGAAATTGGTAGGCGAATCATTTGTCCATCCATAGAGATAGTCATAATATCATCTCCTGGTTCCACAACCATTAAGGATACTAAATTACCATTTCTGTTGGATTGAGCAATAGTTTTAGAACCTTTACCACCTCTGCCTTGAAGTCTGTATTCTTCAACTTTAGTACGTTTCCCAAAACCATGTTCAGAAATAACGAGAACCGTAGCACCATCCTTAATAATATCGAGGGCAATAATTTCATCGTCTTTTCCAAGAGTAATGCCTTTTACACCACGAGTTGTTCTACCCATTGGACGCACTTCCTCTTCTGGAAAACGAATACTAATACCCTTTATAGTTCCTAAAATAATATCTTCATGGCCTGTTGTTAAACGTACCCCAATTAACTCATCATCTTCATCTAAATTAACAGCAATTAAGCCATCCTTTCTTGGGCTATCATAAGCATCTAAAGAACTTTTCTTAACGATACCATTTTTAGTAGCAACTAAGAGATACTTATCTGCATCGTATTCCCTAATTGGAATAACGGCAGTAATTTTCTCATCTTTACTTATATTTAGAAGATTAACAATAGCATTTCCTTTTGCCTGTCTACTGGATTCAGGAATTTGGTGTACTTTTAAGCGCAATACTTTACCTTTGTTTGTAAAGAATAGGAGATAGTGATGAGTAGTAGCCACAAATAAGTGCTCTACAAAGTCCTCTGTCTTCTTAGTTAATGCCTTAACACCTTTACCCCCTCTTTTCTGACTTCTATAAAGGCTAGCTGCCATTCTCTTAATATAGCCTGTATGGGTAATTGTAATAACCACATCTTCCTCTGCAATTAAATCTTCAATTTCAAAATCTTCTTCATCAGGGAAAATTTGACTGCGTCTCTCATCCCCATACTTTCTTTTAACTTCTAATAAATCAGTTTTAATTATTGATAGAAGTAAAGATTCGTCTGCTAATATTTCTTTATAATAAGCAATTTTAGCTAATAAATCTTTGTATTCTTCTTCTAATTTATCTCTTTCAAGACCAGTTAGCTTGCTAAGTCTCATTTCTAAAATAGCATTTGCTTGTAGTTCAGATAAATCAATTTTACCCATTAATGATTGTCTTGCTGTTTTAACATCTGAAGAACTTTTAATAATTCGAATAACCTCATCAATATCGCGAATGGCTTTTCTCAAGCCTTCCACAATATGAGCTCTCTCTTCTGCTTTTCTCAAATCAAACTTTGTTCTTCTTGTGTAAACTTCTTTTTGGTGTTCCAAGTAATAGAAAAGCATTTGCTTTAAATTTAGAACTCTTGGCTTACCATCTACCAATGCCAAGTTAATTACACCAAATGTATCTTGAAGTTGGGTTTGTTTATAGAGTTGGTTTAAGATCACATGGGCATTGGCATCTCTTTTTAATTCAATTACAATACGAATACCTTCTCTGGCAGACTCGTCCCTTAGTCCTGTAATACCCTCAATTTTTTTATCTCTTACTAAGTCAGCAATTTTTTCAATTAATCTGGCTTTATTTACCTGGTAAGGAATTTCTGTAACAATAATTCTATCTTTGCCACTTTTGTTCTGTTCAATAAAAGATTTACCTCTCATTTTAATAGAACCCCGCCCTGTTTTATAAGCTTGGCCAATACCTTGTATTCCCACAATTAAAGCACCTGTTGGAAAGTCCGGCCCTTTTACATGAGTCATTAATTCGTCAATTGTAATATTCTCGTTATCAATTAATGCTTCAATCGCATCAATGACTTCTCCTAAATTATGAGGCGGAATATTAGTTGCCATACCAACTGCAATACCTGAAGAACCATTAATCAATAAGGTTGGTATTTTTGAAGGAAAAACTGCAGGTTCTTCTAAAGATTCATCGTAGTTAGGAATAAAATCTACTGTATCTTTATTAATATCTTCCAACAATTCATTGGAAATTTTTGACATTCTTGCTTCTGTATAACGCATTGCCGCAGCAGAGTCTCCGTCAATACTGCCAAAGTTACCATGTCCATCAACCAATAAATAACGGGTAGAAAAATCTTGAGCCAAACGAACCATGGCCTCATAAACTGAACTATCACCGTGAGGGTGATACTTACCTAAAACATCACCTACTAGGCGGGCTGATTTTTTATAGGGTTTATCTGCTGTCATGCCAATATCATTCATGGCAAACAAAATACGTCTATGTACAGGTTTTAAGCCATCTCTTACATCAGGTAAAGCACGGCCTACAATAACACTCATGGCATAATCTATATAGGATTTTCCCATTTCAGTTTCAATCGTTATGGGAACTATTTTTCCGTGAGTAAAGCTTTCCAAAATTGTTCACTCCTATTCTTTCTTATTTTAAATATCTAAGTTTGTTACTCTATGGGCATTATCTTGAATATAGGCCTTTCTAGGCTCTACTTGATCACCCATGAGGACTGTAAAAATACCATCAGCTTCTGCAGCATCATCAACAGTCACTTGGAGCAATGTTCTCGATTCTGGATTCATTGTGGTATCCCATAGTTGCTCAGGGTTCATTTCCCCAAGGCCTTTATAGCGTTGTAGCTCATAGTTATTGTCTGGTAAAGTACCTAACAACTGCTCTAATTCCTGATCAGTATAAACATAATGCTCTTTTTTACCATGCTTTATTTTAAATAAAGGCGGTTGCGCAATATAAACACAGCCACAGTCAATTAGTTGTCTCATGTAGCGAAAGAAAAATGTTAACATCAATGTTCTAATATGACTACCATCGACATCAGCATCAGTCATAATTACCACTTTTCTATAACGTAATTTATCAATATCAAAATCATCTTGAATCCCAGTTCCCAATGCTGTAATCATCATTTTAATTTCATTATTACCTAAAATCTTATCAATTCTTGATTTCTCTACATTGAGAATTTTGCCTCTTAAAGGCAAAATAGCCTGTGTATTCCTATCCCTTCCCATTTTTGCAGAACCTCCCGCAGAATTCCCCTCTACAATAAAGATTTCACACATATTAGGGTCTGAAATAGAACAGTCAGCTAACTTACCAGGTAATCCGGAAATTTCAAGAGCATTTTTTCTTCTAGTCAAATCTCTAGCCTTACGAGCAGCTTCTCTTGCACGACTAGCCATAATTCCTTTTTCAATAATTTTCTTACCAACACTAGGATTTTCCTCAAGAAAAGTAGCTAATTGCTCTCCCATAATGGTTTCAACAATACCTCTTACTTCACTATTACCTAGTTTTGTTTTAGTTTGTCCTTCAAACTGAGGATCAATAACTTTTACACTGACAACAGCTGTAATACCTTCTCTAATGTCCTCACCTGAAAGATTATTTTCTTTTTCCTTAATAATAACTTTTTTTCTACCATAATCATTCATAACACGAGTTAAAGCTGTTTTAAAACCAACTTCATGGGTTCCACCCTCAATAGTATGAATATTATTTGTATAGGAAAGAATATTCTCAACATAGCCATCATGATACTGAATTGCAATCTCAACATCTACATCATCTTTAAAGCCAGCAATATATACTGGAGTTTTAAAATTAACTTCTTTATTTCTATTAAGATATTTAACAAAATCAACAATGCCACCTTCATGGAAGAAAGTCTCTTCAGTTCCTGTTCTTTTATCTTCCAAAACTAGAGTTAATCCCTTATTTAAAAAAGAAAGCTCTCTTAAGCGATGGGCCAATGTTAAAAAATCATATTCATCAGTTTCAAAAATTGTATTATCTGCTTTATAGGTAATTTTAGTACCTGTTCCAGTAATATTTTCATTGATAACTTCTAAAGGACTATCGGTAATCCCTCTTTTAAATTTCTGTCTATAGATCTTACCATTTCTGCTAATTTCAACTTCTAACCATTCAGATAGAGCATTTACAACACTCATACCTACTCCGTGAAGTCCTCCAGACACTTTATAACCACCACCACCGAATTTTCCTCCGGCATGGAGTATAGTCAAAGCTACTTCAACTGCCGGTTTCTTTAATTTTGGATGAATGTCAACTGGTATCCCTCTACCATTATCAATAACTGTAATGGTTTTATCGGTTCCAATAATAACACGTATCTGATTACAGTAACCTGCCAGTGCCTCATCAATGCTATTGTCAACAAGTTCATATACTAAGTGATGAAGTCCCCGAGCACTTGTACTACCAATGTACATGCCGGGTCTTTTGCGTACAGCCTCAAGTCCCTCTAATACCTGAATCTGACTGGCATCATAACTTTCTTTTTTTTCTATTTTAGTTTCACCCATAAACAAAATGCTCCTTCTTTACCATTTTTTCCCATTCTATATTATACCATAAAAAGGGGGAAAAAGACAGTTTTTAGATAGAGTAGATTGATAACATTTCCCTTAAACAGTATGTTTCTGTGCCTATCTTCAAAAAATCTCAATATTCTCTCTATATCTATTGACGCATAGTATCAGCAAATGTATAATAACAATGCAAAGGAGGTATTTAAATGGAAGTGGGTAGTCAACTTAAAAAAGGTTTTTTAGATATGTCAGTTTTAGCTATTCTAAAAAGGAATGACTCATATGGTTATAGCCTTATTCAAGAAATGAAAGCATTAATTGAAGTACCAGAATCAACACTTTATCCCATACTAAAAAGACTTGTAAATAAAAAATATTTAAAATCTTACTCAAAAGAACATAATGGTCGACTCCGTAAATATTACCAAATCACAGCCTTGGGAATTGAGCATCTAGATGCCTCAATTAAAGAATGGCAACAATTAAAAATTATAATTGATACCATGTCAGAAAAGAAAGGAGATTAATATTATGACAAAGTATGGTTTTTTACAAAAACTAGAAAAATTGCGCATTTCCCTAAAGAGGATCAAAATGAAATACTCTTTTTTTCGAAGAATGTATTTCTGATGCTGAAGACACAGGAGAAACAGAATCCTCTTTTATAGATAAAATTGGACCAATTAATGAGCTTGTAAAAAAATTAGAAAAGGATTTATATGCAGGAGCCTATTACACCTGCTCATAACTGGGCATTAATTAAAGAAAGTTTTAAAAGTCATAACACTTTTACAAAAACCTCAAAGTTCTTTTTTTAGCTTCTGCTCTAATTTCTTTGGTAATAGCGCTGATTGTAGACTTTTTTATAATAAAAAAATATTTTTATTATGCAGAGATATATACTATTATCCTGAACTAGGATTAAGATCAATCATACCCAAAATTGCTTTTATGCTAATAGGATTGGGCTTTGTACTTCTTAGTCTCTACATTCTAATTAAAATAATTGTTTTCTTAATTACGTATTTTGGAAACAAGATTAGGAAAGAACGCTAAAGGGAGGAATCATCAATGATAAAATTTCAAAAGCCAATACTCTCTATTATTATGGTTATAATAATTACAGGTGCAATCCGCTTTAGGAACCACCTATGTTATCTTCGGAGGTGAAGCAATAGAGTGTAGTCTCTATACAAGAGAACCTTCAATTGAATTAAGGAATTCTAAATCACCCATGCCGAAGGTAAATATAGAAACGCTAAATGAAAAAGAACAACTTCTCTATAAAATGCTTAATTCCATTGATTATTATGAAACACTTGAAGCAACTACTAAGCACCACTATATCGACGAAATGGAAGATAGAACTATATTAACAAAGTTTTCAGTAGACAAATTAAAAAAATCTAGTTTAATGAAAGATTGGAGAAATGGAGTAGACGCATCAAAAACATTAATTCAAAATGATGAATGTATTACCACCTTTGACTTCGATAACTCCTATATTAAAAGTAATCTTTTCAATAAGGTTGATTCCTTTGAAGTCCCTGTTGATGATAATTTCATTAAAGTTCTTCATCCTAATGAAAGAAAATATCCTTATACTGAGCGAATAGGTTATCCTTTTTTAGTAAGTTCTGTACAGCCAATAATAAATAATTGTGACTTGCTTAATGAACTAATTTTAAAACAAGAAGAATGGGTAATTCAAAATCAAGTAACCTATCTTAATAGAACGTGCTTTTTAATCAAAGGAAACCTAACACTTTATACTAATAGTACGATTAGTCAAATTGAGATACTCATAGATAAAGAAACTTGGTTTAATACTAAAAACAGAATTTTATGATAATAATCATAAAATTGCTAGTTTAAATATAGTAACTGAATTAAAAATCAATGAGCCAATAGCACCAGAAACCTTTACTTTAGACGTAACTGGTTATACAAAAATTGAAAAATAATGCAAAGGGGGTAAATTATGAAAAAATATCTAAAGGTTTATTAATATCTAGCACCTTACTGATTTTAATTAGTTTTATTGCATTATTAGCTAACTATTTTTTTACAAAACAAGCTACTATATTACTGGCAGTATCTATAATAAGGTGCCAAGTGAAGAAGCTTCGCTTTCTAAAAAGTCTGATAGTGATTTTGAAAAAGCAGTTTATGAAAACTTAGGTGAAAAAGATAAGATACTTTAAAGATAAGATACTTTATAGAATGCTTAATACTAAAGATAAATTTACAACACTTACAGCAAAAACAGAACTTTCTTTCTATACTGAACCTGATAATAAACCTCGCAAAAACTATATTTATAATAAGGATATAATGATAGGCCAAAATATAAAAAAGTCTCTCTATAAGTTATTTTGAGGGCTCGCTTAATTTTATAAGATTAGGTGAAGAAGATGAATATAGCTTCTATGATCCCCAAGATAAACGTGTTATAAAAGAATCTTATGAAAAGAATACTGACACAGACCTTAACCTGAAGCCTGCTAAATCAGATGATTTTATTCGCTCCTTACAACCAAAGGATCGAATAAATATACTTCATAATAGGAAAAATATAGAATATTTCCCCAAAGACAATATCCAGTTTCTTTGTGATGAATATAGTTATTTAGAAAAAATGGTTAGAGATAAAGAAAGCTGGATGATTCTCGAGGAAACTACTTATTTGAATCGAACTGTTTATCATATAGTAGCTAGAGCAACTGATGAAAGACCATGGGTAAGTAAAATTAGCCTTATTGTAGATAAGGAAACAGGACTGGTTTTAGAAAAACAGAATATAATAAAAATAATGAAGTTTGTTTATCTAATAAAGTAGTAAACTTACAACTTAACCAAAATATTGATAGTAATATTTTCCAAATAGATTATGATAAATATAAAATTAATTAAAAAATAGTAGAAATGAGTTCTGTAATACACAGAGCTCATTTAGTTTTCCATTGAAAAAACCTTTTCAGTTTATCAGCTGGATTTGAAGACTACTCGCTCTTACTCAACAGTCTGCTTATAAAAAATTTATCCCTTAGTATTTATTTTGAAATCAGATTTTAGTGATTGTATACCTAGGACACAACTAAAAATTAATTGGATACATTAAGAAAAATCTTAATGTATTTTCAATGTTCTTCATTTTTAATATATATAACATCAATTAACTTAGAAACCTTGACAGTAGGCTGTTTATGGTGCTAAACTTTTTATAGGACGAATGGAAAAGAGGTATATAATGGAAAAACTCAACATTAAAAATCAAGATTTACTTGAGGCCATTTATGAAATGGAAGTGTTAAATGGAAAAGCGCGTTTAACGGACGTAGCTGCCAAACTTGAATTCTCCAAATCCAGAGCCAATCAGGAAGTTAAAAAGCTTAAAAGTATGGGTTTAGTTGTAGAGGAAAAATATGGACCTTTACAATTAACCGATTTAGGAAAATTCGAGGCAGAAAGAGTAGTTTTTACTCACCAGCTAATTAAAACTTTTTTAATTCGCATTCTTAATGTTGAAGAGGATGTTGCAGAGAAGGATGCTTGTGCAATTGAACATGTCATCAGCGAAGAAACAATTCAAGCCATTGTTAATCAATTGGAAAAAGTAACCGACTCAATTGGTGAATTTAGCTTAAAAGAAGCTGAAGGATACTTAATTAGAAAAAAGAGATTAAGCGAGCTAAAAATGAATAAAAAAGCTAAAATTCTTAAGATTCAAGGTGGCCGTGAAATGAAAAAACGGTTAATGGAAATAGGCGTTATTAAAGGTGAAATTGTTCAACTTGTAAGCATTGCTCCTTTTGGCGATCCATTAGAATTCGCTATTAATGATTTCAAGCTTTCTTTACGTTTAAAGGAAATAGATAACATTATAGTAGAACTTTTAGAGGAGGAGCTTTATGGAAGATAAAAAAATTGCATTAATTGGTAACCCAAACAGTGGAAAAACCACTATTTTTAACGGACTAACAGGTTCCTCATCAAAAGTAGGTAACTGGCCAGGTGTTACTGTTGAAAAAAAAGAAGGAAAACTTGTTGGGCAAAAAGGAGTTAGTATTATAGATTTACCAGGTATCTATAGTTTAAGCGCTTATTCGGATGACGAAAGAGTTGCAAAAAATTTTTTACTGAAAAAACCTGATTTAGTAGTTGATGTTATTGATACCTCAAATCTAAAAAGAAATCTCTATTTAGCAATTCAATTATTAGAAATGAATCAACATTTAGTTATGGCTTTTAATATGATGGATGTAGCTGAAAAAAAATATGATGAAATTAACTTTGAATTATTTAGTCAGCTTCTAGGTGTTCCTGTAGTCCCTATTACAGTCCATAAAAAAGAGGGTATTGAAGAATTAACACAAATGATTGTAGCTACTACAGAAAAAGAACATGTAGAATTCAGATTACCCTATGGAAATGAATTAGAAGAACATTTATGTATTTTAGAAAATTTATTTAAAAGAAAAGAAGTTTCCATTCCAGGTCATACTTGTAGGATGCTTGCCATTGCTGCTTTAGAAGGCAATGAAATTATCCATAAACTGCTAGAGCCCTATGATGTTTTAGATACTATTAAGAAAGAAATTGACCATCTTCAAGGAATTTACCATGATGATTTAGAATCTATATTCATTGAACAACGTTATGGTTTTATTGAAGGCTTAATTAAAAGAACAGTTGTCAGAAAAAGACAGATTGAAAAATCTTTAAAATTCTCAGACAAAGTTGATAAAATTGTTTTACACCCAGTAGCTGGATTGTTAATATTTTTTGGCGTTATGTTTCTTGTCTTTCAAATTTTATTTACAGCGGGAGACTTTATAAAGGGCTTTCTGGAAATGGGCTTTGAAAATCTCAGTATCTGGGTTGGCAATACCATTCCCAATTACTTAGCAGTATCCTTTATTAATGATGGTATTATAGGTGGTGTTGGTACCATTATTACTTTCCTACCTAACTTAATCCTCATGTTTTTGCTCCTAACTTTCTTAGAAGACGTAGGCTATATGTCAAGAGCTGCATATTTAATGGATCGTTTTATGCGCTTCTTCGGTTTACAAGGAAAAGCATTTATTCCTTTGATTACAGGATTCGGTTGTTCAGTCCCAGCTATTCTAGCAACTAGAACACTTGAAAATAAAGCAGACAGAATGACTACTATTATGGTAGCTCCACTTATTTCTTGTAGTGCAAGACTACCTGTTTATTTACTATTTGTTTCTGCCTTATTCCCAGTAGCTCAACAGGGAATAGTATTATTTTCAATTTATATTCTAGGTATTATATTGGCTGTAATTATGGCTAAAATTTTTAAATCAACAATCTTCAAAGTGGACAATACTACTTTTGTTTTAGAATTGCCTCCTTATCGAATTCCAACTGCAAAAGCAACTTGGATTCATTCATGGGAAAGAATTAAAGACTTCCTCTCAAGAGCAGGTACATTAATCTTGGCAATGGTAATTATTGTATGGGTTCTTTCCGCACTGCCTCTAGGTGTTGAATATGGTTCAGAACAAAGTATTATAGGTCAAATTGGTGCCTTTATTGCACCAATTTTCACACCAGTAGGTTTTGGCAACTATGCAGCATCATCTGCACTTATTGCAGGTATTGTAGCTAAAGAAGTAGCAGTCTCCACTTTAGGCACTATTTATGGCGCAACTGGCGGTGGCTTAGTAGAAGTAATTAGTACTCAATGGAGTGCCATTCAAGCCTATTCATTCATGGTAATGAGTGCTATCTATGTTCCTTGCTTAGCTGCACTTGCTACTATAAAAAAGGAAACTGGTAGCTTTAAATGGATGTTTTTTGCAATGGGCTATACATTAATACTCGGTTACATTGTTTCTCTAATCATATATCAAGGTGGCCTACTATTAGGTTTAAAATAATAAAAGGAGATTATCATTGAACTAATCATTATTATCATCATTGGCTTAATTGCCCTAGGGGTTGTAATCGGCTCATTTGTTCGCTCCTCTAAAAAGAAAAGGGCTGTTGCTCAAAATATGGGACTAATTGTAGTAATTGTGAATCAAAAGATACAGATGATAAAAACAAAGGTAAAAATTCAACTGAATAATAAAAAGAGGATGGATAACCATCCTCTTTTTATTTAATTACCTAATTACACTTCACTGACAAGCTATTTCATAAATTGCCTTGGCATCTTCCATTGATAATTTTTTAAAACTTCCTATGCTACCGCCACAGTTAACCGCTAAATTGGATATTAGCTTATCAATATCACTTTTCTTAGCACCTAATTGTATAAAATTCGTTGGTAATCCTATTGAGGCAAAAAATTCTTTAGTTGCGTCAATACCTTTCAAAGCCATAGCTTCTTTATCCTCGGAAACCTCAACACCCCAAACCCGATTAGCATATTGAGCAAAAAGAGAAACATTTTCTTGATAAACATATTTCATCCATGCTGGAAATATAACAGCCAGCCCCGCACCATGAGCTACATCATATAAAGCACTTAACTCATGCTCTAAACCATGACTTGCCCAATCTTCAACTCTACCAACACCGCAAGTTCCATTATGAGCTACTGTGCCAGCCCACATAATGTTGCTCCTAGCATTGTAGTTTTCCGGTTCTTTAAAAACAATAGGGCCCTGATTAATAATTGTTAATAAAATACCTTCACATAAACGGTCGCTAATTTCAACACCTGTTGTTTGCGTAAAATACCTCTCTAAAATATGAGCCATCATATCTGCAATCCCACAAGCAGTTTGAAAAGGTGGTAAAGAATAGGTATAAATTGGATTTAAAATAGAAAAAACCGGTCTTAAAGCAGGTGCCCCTGTCCCTAACTTTCTTTTTGACAATTCTTGAGTAATTACCGTATTACTAGAACCTTCACTACCTGCTGCCGGAATAGTAAGAACAGCCCCTACAGGCAAAGCTTCTTTGATTTCAGCTTTTCGCTCAAAGAAATCCCAAAAGTCTCCATGATAGAGTACTCCAGCTGCAATAGCTTTGGCTGAATCTATAGCGCTGCCACCACCGACAGCTAGTATAAAATCAATTTTTTCCTCTCGACAGAGGGTAATTCCCTCATAAACTAAAGCATTAATGGGATTAGGTTTAGCCCCTCCTAATAAAATATAATCAATTTTTTCAGCCTTTAAGGAGTCTTCTGCTTTGTTTAATAAACCACTTTTTTTAACAGAGCCACCTCCAAAGTGAACTAACACCTTAGTCCCTTTATATTTTTTCACAAGTTTCCCTGTCAATTCCTCAGTATCTTTTCCAAAAGCAAATTCTGTTGGACTGTAAAATATAAAATTATTCATTCTTCCCTCCTAATGATACTATCTTTCTTTTTATTGTAACACCATAAATAATCCTCTACAAACATTTTTAATTACTGCTAATTCAGATAACAATAACTGAGTTTCATGGTACAATAAGACTAGTATAAATACAGAAAGGAATAACTCAAATGAAAGGATTTTATAAAGAATTAGCCTCTTTAAATGGCGGTAAAAAGTCAGTTGCATTAACAGGTCTCTCTGGGCAACTAAAAAACAAAAAAGGTCTCTATGAAAGCAATGTTTGGATTGCTTCAGATTTTGATAGCAATACAATGAATATAATAGAAGAGATACTCCCTGAAAGAAAAAAAAGCGGCTTAATTACTGTAGGTAATGACTTAATATATCTTGAATTTATTTTTCCAGAATCTGAGATAATAATTTGTGGCGCAGGTCATGTTTCAATTCCAATCATTAAAATTGGTAAACTCTTAGGTTTTAAAACAATTGTTATTGATGATCGTCTTTCCTTCATAAATGAAGCTAAAAAAGCTGGTGCTGATGAAGTCGTCTGTCAGACTTTTAATAGCGCATTAGAAAATATTAAAGGAACTCCAAACAGCTATTTTGTCATTGTAACAAGAGGTCATCGTCATGATCAACTTTGTTTAAAAACGATTCTTCAAAAAGAAAATAACTATATTGGCATGATTGGCAGTAAAAGGAGAGTTTCCATTGTTTTCCAAGAACTTATAAATAATGGCGTCAATCCTCAATCTTTAGAAAAAGTCCATTCTCCAATTGGTTTAAATATAGGTGCCCAAACACCAGAAGAAATAGGTCTTTCTGTTTTAAGTGAAATTGTTGCTGTAAAAAATCAAAGAGTTTCAGGTGAAGGGTTTACAAAAGAATTATTAAAGGCTATTAATGAAAGTGATGCAAGAAAAAAAGTCTTAGGAACTATTGTTTTTAAAAAAGGATCAGCACCTAGAGGTGTTGGCAGTAAAATATTAATTTATGAAGATGGCTCTATTCAAGGAACTATTGGTGGTGGCTGTGTAGAATCTGATGTTATTTTAAAGGCTATAGACTATAGTAAAAATAATCAATCAGAATTATTAACATTAGACTTAACTGCAGAAGCTAGTGCTGAAGAAGGTATGGTTTGTGGTGGTGTTGTTAAAGTCTGGCTGGAAGCAATAAATCAATAAATACATTATATAATAAAAAAGCACTGGATTTTTATCCATTGCTTTTTTATAACTTCTTTTTTACTCTTCAGTTGATTCTTTCTTCTTACTTTTCTTAAATAACATTACCAAAATTCCTATAATAATTATTGCTGAAAAGGCATATAAAAATATTTTAGCTGAACGGGTAATCTGTTGCCCAAAATAGGAATAAAGAATCGTTGCTGGAATTTGCCCTAATCCTGTAGCAATAAAAAAGCTAGGGAAGGACATGCTGGTTAAACCAGCAGCATAGCTAACAATATCAAAAGAAATAAAAGGAATAAGGCGAGCAATTAAAACAGCATGATTTCCATAACGCTTAAAAAGGCATCTTTTTTATCCAATGCTTTTGCACCAACAAATTTCTCTCCTACAAGTCGACCATATACGCGAGTAATATAAGAAACACAAAACTGCGCCTAACATAGCTCCTGTCCATGATATAACGGCACTCCAAGCCCAATCATAAATCCAAGCATTGGCAAATGTAATGAGAAATGCTGGCAAGGGAGCCAACACAGACTGAAAAATCATTAACAAAATAGAGATGATAGGTCCCCATGGACCTGCCGCTAAAATATATTCTTTAATCCCTCCCAAATTCAGTGTTGCAAACAAAGATACTATATAATAGTATAGTTCACTTCATTTCTAACAGCTGGCACCAATAAATAAATAGCTGCTAGAATAAGAATACCTATAGTAACAGTAATAATTTTTTTAGTCTGCTTCGATAATTTTTTCATTAAACTCTCCTTGCTTTACCTAGTCTATTTTTAATTAATGCCCATAAAGATAGACTGGTTCCAATAACTAAAATAGTTATTGGAATTATATTCATGTTCTTAAGTGTTAAATCTAAATAAATTCCATCTCTGAATAAACTACTAGGAATTGTTAAAATTGGACTCAGACTGCCATAAATGACTAAAATAGTAGCTAGTAAAATTCCTTCTAAAAAAGGAGTAGTAAAGGTTTAATGCCATTGATTTTAATTGATATAAACACGCCTACTAAGGTGAATAAAGGAATCAATAAGCCAATATTAAAACGCATAGACAACCAAACCCATTGACTTAAGGCTATGCTAAAAATCATCCCCACTATAATTCCACAAATACCATAATACAAACCACTTTGCACTTTATTGCCTATCATTATTTTTTAGAAAAAATTATAGCAACATAAGTTCCATCCTCAGGTAAGACAGCTTCATTGCCATTAAAACAACTTCTTTTTTCTTCTACTGCCCCATAAGTATAAACAGCATTACTAGTAATACCAACTGGACAACTATCTAAACACATAATACATCCTGTTTTTTATCTTTAGCAGTTGCTAAATTACCACCGAAACGAATATCTAATTTTTCCCCATTACTGTCTTTAATGGCCTCATCAATAGAAACAGTTTTAACTGTGGAGCCTGTTACCCAAGTGATTTTCACATCTAATGAATCACCACTTACATGTTTTGTTGCCTTATTTTCCGGAGTAATATTATTGCCTGGTTGAGCACCAATTGCAATTAAACCATTATAAAAATCTATAAAAATCTTCTATATTACCATAGGTTTTAAATATAGATTTAGAGCCATTGCCACCGTCTCCGTTAACTGCTCCATGTCGTGTATTTTCTGTTAAGAATTTTCCATTGGCTGTTCCTAAAATAGTAACTGTACCTTTTTCTTTATTAACTGCTACTGGTGTTTCTAAAGATACATTTTCAACACTATCTTGTTTTTCTATTGTTGCTGTTTTGCTTTCGCTACTACAACCAAATAATAGAAAAGCGGATAATAATAAAATTGCAATTGTTAAACCTTTTTCATCTGTTTCTCTCTCCCATATAAATTAATCTTCATTTTCTTTTTCCAAACCTATTATTATATAGTTGTTTTCGGCTTCTTACAATGAAAAATGCCTTTATATAGAAAGTTTTCATACAAGCTGTTTTATCATATGATAAAGTTTATTCTTTTCAGATATTTTAATACTTTTTATCATAAAAAACAGAAAAAACTATTAATAAAATACTTTGAATTATAATGGCTCCTACAACTAAAAGTGAAGGAATAAAATAGTATAAATAGATTAAAATAATTCCAATAAGAGCTAAAACAACTAGCATAACCATATTTGTTGTCCATGCTGCACTTCCACGAACGGCTATATTTCGTTCATCTTTAAAATCAATTTCTCTTTGTTTTTGGGCTTCAGAACTTAGTGTAAGTAATGTAATTAGTTTAATGAAAGCATAGGTTCCTAAAGATGCTCCCGAAATAAGAATAGCCGGCATAACCAGAGGCAAAGCACCTGTATTTTTTAGATAAACGCCAACGAATGTTAAGCCAATACCAATAATCAATAAAATACTATGTATAGGTAATTTTTTGTTTTTCATTATGCTTCTTCCTCCTTATAAATAAATATTTCTTCAATAGTCAAATTAAAATATTTAGATATTTTAAACGCTAATAAAATCGAAGGATTATAGCGTCCATTTTCAAGAGAGCTAATGGTTTGCCTAGACACTTCTAAAGCCCTTGCTAGTTCCTCTTGAGTTACTTTTTTTCAACTCTAATTGCCTCTAATCTATTATCCATACTCATCCCTCCTGACGTAAAGTTAGCTTTACATAATAAAAATACCACATAGAAGTTATTCTGTCAAGCTACATTTACATTTCAAAGAAAATAAAAAGGGACTGTAGATATATATCTACAGTCCCTTTTTTAAATCAATTTACATACCTAATTCTCGATTTTACAGCCCATTCCAGACAGACATAATTTTATCACTCCAACCTGTGCTTGCTGGACAATAAATTTTATTTAAATCTGCTAAGGTTCCACCTCTGAAGTATTTGCCATTGCTGGATAAATAACTTTCTCCGATGAACTGTGCTACATAATCAATACAGGCTTCTTTACTTGAAAATGATTTACTACCAAATCCAAATAAGTTGTTATCTTGTGAGGCCATACCACTGTTGCCCCATCCGCTTTCAATAACAGCTAGCGAAAATAGAAATCCAGCATTAACGCCATAATTTCTTTCAGCAGCCATAAAGGCTTCTCCTAATCCAGTCATTCCTGTTCCTTGTGCTTTTTGATTTAAAATCTCTGCATTCAGACCAGAAACACTACTCAAAAGGGTATTGTGATCTTTGTAACTGCTTCTCGCTGCAGCTTGAGCAAGCTTGCAATGTCTTTTTCTTTTTGTGCTTTAGCTGCAGCTTCTTGGCTTTCCTGTATTACAGTTGCCTCTGTTGTTGTTTTAACAACCTCTGCTTTTTTAGCTTCGGCTACTATTTTTGTAGCTTCCTCTGCTTTTTGCTTAGCTACAGCTTCTTATTTTATTATTTTTTCGTTCTCTTCTACATATATGCTGTGTTTCTTCTCAATTTCTTTTCTAAAAGATAGTGACAATGCACCTTCTCTTAAGGACTCCGCTTCCCCTATAGTAACTGCGTTTCCCTTTGCCTGAAGTAAATGATTATTGCTAATAATACCTAAAATGGCAATAATCACTACACTGATTAGTACAACAAAAAAGCTTTAATAACCTTACCTCTTTTGAATAAAAAAAAGGTTTTTTGATTCACGGATAACCACTCCTTCCTAAAGGTTCTTTTGTAGCACGGGTAATATTATATCAGTAATTTTCTTTTTTTGACAAATTTTTTCATTTTTTCCTTTCTTTATGGACTTTTTCATTGACAATAGCTCGCCTTATTTTATATAATAATTAGTAACTATGAATAAAATTTCATGAGCTGGAAACAGTTCATTTATTTAGATTCAAGCAAAGAAACAAAGGAGGCTGTGAAAAAATGAAAAGAACTTTTCAACCTAATAATAGAAAACAGAAAAGAACTAGTGGTTTTCTAGTAAGAATGCGTTCTAGCAATGGGAAAAATGTCATCAAAAGAAGAAGAGCAAAAGGCAAAAAGAAATTATCTGTTTAATTTCGATTTTAAATGTTAAAAAGAATATATCGTTTAAAAAAGAAAAAAGAATTTTCTTACGTCTATCGAAAAGGAAAAAAATATGTTGGTAAATATGTTTCTATATATAGAACACCGAGTCCGAAACTATCTGTAGGTTTTTCTGTTTCTAAGAAAATAGGAAATGCAGTGACTAGGAATTTATACAAGAGGCGATTACAACATATCACAAGGAAATATTTGCCTTTGTTAGGTAAAGGTAATTATATTATTGTAGCCAATGCAGGTATTAAAAAAGCCTCATTTCAGCAATTAGATGTAGATATTCTTTTTTTAATTTGCAAATTTTAGAATCAATCCCATGTTAGGAGGACAATACTTGGATATTTCAGGAGCTTTAGTTAGTATTCTTGAGTTTTTTAATTCCATAGTTCACAGCTATGGAGTTTCAATTTTCTTGTTAGTATTAACAGTTAAATTAGTTTTATTGCCTTTGACTGTTATTAGCCAAAGAGCTATGATGAAAACTCAAAAAATCCAACCAGAACTTAAAGAGATTAATGAGAAATATAAGAATAACCCTGAGTTAAGAGGTCAGAAAATGATGGAGTTATATGCAGAGCATAACCTCTCCACCTTCTCACCATTTTTGTCTTGTGTGTCATTACTTATTTCTTGGCCAGTTATTATTGCATTGTTCCAATTATTGCAACATTACTTTAATAACTTCAGTGCACAGGGAACACCAATTCCCTTCCTATGGATGGCAGATATTTCAACAAATCACCACATTGTACTAGCCGTAGCAGTATTACTGATTCAGGCCGCATCTATGTATGTAACTTCTCGATTAACCAATACACCACAGCCATCCTATATGAAGTATTTAACAATTTTCATGGTTGTATTTATCGGTTGGTTAACCTATAGTTACCCAGCATCTCTTGGTATTTACTGGTTCTCATTTAGTTTATTTGGCATGCTAGAACAATTGCTTGTTAAAAAAGTATTTTTAAGAAAGCATATTGTTGTAGTTGAAGACAATAATAATGATAAGAAGAAAAAAAGAAAAAATAGGTGAGTAAAATGAATTTCAAAGGAAAAACAGTTGAGGAAGCCATTACCGCTGCTTTAGAAAGCCTAAATGTTACAGAAGGCGAATTAGATATTACTATCGTACAAGAACCTGTAAAAGGTTTGTTAGGATTAATTGGTAACAAAGAAGCCCAAATTGAAGTTACATTAAAAGAAACGCCAATCTCATCACTATTAGAAGATGAGAAGGTAGTGAAAAAAGAAACTGTTAAAAATGTTGAAAATAATAAGATGCCTTTAACTGAAGAAGATAGACAGAGGAAAATAGAAAAGGGGACTGGCTTCTTAAAAGAAGTCTTAGACACTTTAGAATATCCTGTTGAATACTTCATTAGAGATGAAGGGGAATTTATTAGAATTGATATTAGAGGGAAAAACGTAGGTAACCTAATTGGAAAAAGAGGTGAAACACTATACGCTTTCCAATATCTAGTTAATTTAGCTGCAAATCGCAATGATGACAACAGTTTAAAATTCATTATTGATATTGAGGATTTTAGAAAAAGAAGAGAAAAAACCCTAGATGCTCTTGCTAATCGCTTAGCGAAAAAAGTAGTTGAAACAAGAAAACCTGTTTCCTTAGAACCTATGAATCCCCTTGAAAGAAAAGTAATTCATATGTCCTTACAAGAACACGAATTTGTGGAAACTATCAGTGAAGGCAACGAAGGTCAACGTTACGTGAAAATTATTCTAAAAGAAACCCTTAAATAACGGGTTTCTTTCTTATTTGGAGGTAAAAAATGGAAGAAACAACAATTGCAAATATTATTACACCTCTTTATGAAAGTGGCGTTGGTATTATTCGAGTAAGTGGCAGTCAGGCCTTATCAATCGTTGATGACCTCTTTACCCCTGTCAATCAAAAACGCTATAGTAAAAAGGAAACCTTTACCATTCACTTAGGTTATATTAAAGATCAAGAAACAGTTTTAGATGAAGTATTACTCTTACTAATGAAAGGTCCAAATTCCTTCACTGGAGAAGATATTGTAGAAATACAGACTCACGGTAACCCCTTTATCTTAGACACCATTCTAAAACTCCTTTTAAAAAAAGGTGCAACTTTAAGTGAAGCAGGAGAGTTTACTAAAAGAGCCTTTTTAAATGGGCGTTTAGACTTATCTCAAGGGGAAGCAATCCTTGATGTGATTCAAGCTAAAAATAAAAAGTCATTGCAAATGGCCTTAAACCAGCTGGAAGGTGGTCTCTCTAGTAAAGTTCATAATATTGAAAAAGACACCCTTTCCATGATTGGATTTTTAGAAGCTTCTATTGATTTCCCTGAAGATGAAATTGATAGTGTATTCTCAAAAGAAGATTTAAAAAAAACCATCCATCAGATTATTAAGGAAATTAATGGTTTACTAGAAACTTATCATGATGGAAAAATCTTAAAAGAAGGTATTACTACTGTTTTAGTAGGTGCCCCAAATGTTGGTAAATCAACACTCCTTAATACACTGCTAAAAGAAAACCGGGCTATTGTAACCCATATTCCTGGCACAACAAGGGATAGTATTGAAGAAAAAACCACAATAGGAGATTTAATTCTTAACTTAGTAGATACGGCTGGTATTAGAGATACTGAAGATGCTATTGAAAAAATAGGAGTTGAAAAAACTTATGATTACATTGAAAAAAGCCAGTTGATACTTTTCCTCTTAGATAGTACAAAAACTGTCAGTAATGAAGAGCAACAATTGTTAGATAAAATAAAGAAAATGAAAAAACATTATCTCATTCTCAACACAAAAATAGATTTAGCTAAAAATACAGACAATTTAATTGAAAATAGTCTTCCTATTTCTGCAAAAGATAATTTAGGAATTAAAGATTTAGAAAATGCTATTAAAAAAATATTCTTACACAAAAATGAAGAAAATATTTACTTAACCAATTATCGCTATTATGAAGCATTAGAAAAAAGCAAAAAAGCCTATTTACAAGCATTAGAAGCACTAGAAAGTGCTATGCCTTATGATTTAGTATCAATCGATTTAAAAGAAGCTTTCGAAGCACTAGGCATTATTACAGGCACAGCACTTCAAGAAAATTTACTCAATGAAATATTCTCAAAGTTCTGTATTGGGAAATAAATAAGGAGGGAAACTATGGCAAATAGTAAAAAGTATGACGTAATAGTTGTTGGTGGTGGTCATGCAGGCTGTGAAGCAGCCTATGCAACTGCAAAAATGGGACTTAAAACACTATTGGTTACATTAAGTGTTGAAACCATTGCTTTAATGCCCTGCAACCCATCTATTGGTGGTTCTGCTAAAAGCCACCTTGTTTTTGAAATAGATGCTCTAGGTGGCTTAATGGGAAAAATTGCTGATAAAACTGCTATTCAAAAAAGAATTCTAAATCAAGGTAAAGGACCTGCTGTTCATGCTCTTAGAGCTCAGGTTAATCGCTTTAAATATAGTAGAAGAATGATCTCTTTTCTTGAAGGCGTCCATAATCTAGCTATTGTACAAGGTGAAGTAACTGCTTTACATGTAAACAATCAAACAATTAAAGGGATTGTATTAAATACGGGCTTAACATATAAAGCTAAAAGCGTTATTTTAACAACAGGAACTTACCTTCGTTCAAAAGTGATTATCGGGGATTTCGAAAAGAATATTGGCCCTAATGAAATTACAAGTACTTTTGAACTATCAGAAAATTTGCATAATTTAGGTTTTAATACTATGCGATTTAAAACAGGAACCCCACCAAGACTCGATAAAAGAACGTTAGACTATGCTAAGCTTGAGGTACAGTTAGGAGATGCAGATTATTATACTTTCAGTTTTTCTGAAAATATAGTGGAAAATCCACTGCCTAAAATTCCTTGCTACTTAACCCATACCTCAAAAGAAACAAAAAAAATAATAGAAAAAAACCTTCACCGTTCGCCCCTTCTTTCAGGTATTATTGAAGGGGTAGGACCTAGGTACTGTCCTTCTATTGAAGATAAAACAATCCGTTTCCCAGATAAAAATACCCATCACCTTTTTATTGAGCCAGAAGGCGAGGATGTAAATGAAATGTATTTACAAGGTTTTTCAACTAGCTTACCTGCTGATGTTCAAGAAGAAATGGTCCATTCTATAACGGGTCTTGAAAAAGCCCATATTATGAAATTAGCCTATGCAATTGAATATGATGTTATTCATGTTGAAGATCTTCATTTAACACTTGAATCAAAAAAGATTGAGAACCTCTATTTTGCTGGTCAAATCAACGGAACATCAGGTTATGAGGAAGCAGCCGCCCAAGGATTAATAGCTGGCATAAACAGTGGTTTAAAGCTTCTGAAAAAGGAATCCTTTATTTTAAGACGCAGTGAAAGCTATATTGGTGTATTAATCGATGATTTAGTAACAAAAGGTACCAAAGAACCTTATAGAATGTTTACTGCTAGAGCAGAATATCGTTTGCTCTTAAGACAATCCAATAGTGATCGACGATTAACAGAAAAAGCCTATGAACTCGACTTGATTAATTATGCTCAATTTATAGCTTTTAAAGAGAAAATAATGCGCATTAATGCTGAAGTAGAACGTCTAAAAGAGCTTTCCATTTCGCTCAAAAATGAAGCAGTAAAAAATCTCCTTAAAGAAAAAAATAGCACACCATTACAACAAGGCATTAAAGGTGGTGATTTACTTAAAAGACCAGAAATAAAATATATGGATTTAGAAAGAATATTCCCTCCTGAAGTGGAGTTATCCTATAAGGAAAAGGAAGAAGTTGAGCTCCTTATAAAATATGAAGGATATATTAAAAAACAAATTGAACAAGTTGAAAAGTTTAATAAAGGAGAAAAGAAAAAAATCCCTCATGATTTAATAGATTATAATCAAGTAAAAGGGCTACCTAGAGAAGCTATAGATAAGTTAAATCAAGTTAAGCCAATTTCTGTTGGGCAGGCTAGTAGAATTTCTGGTATTACACCAGCAGACATTCAGGTGCTCTTAATTTACTTAGAACATAAAAGAAGGAGCTAGTTAGATGACAATTGATACTTTAAAAGAATATGCTGATTTAAGTGAAAAACAGCTCTATCAGTTTAGCCAATACTATAGTCTTCTAACTTTTTATAATAAACAGTTTAATCTAACTGCCATTCGAAATCAAGATGAAACCCTTATAAAACATTTTGTAGACTCCATTATCTACAGTGAGATGGCTATGCTAAAAAAAGGTAACAGGATTCTTGATTTAGGAACTGGAGCTGGGCTTCCTGGAATTCCATTTTCCATTCTTTATCCAGAAAAAAAAATTCTTTTAGTAGATTCCTTAAATAAAAAAGTAAATTTTTTAAATACAGTTATAGAAAAACTTAATTTAAAAAATACAACAGTTCTTCATGCTAGAGGCGAAGCCTTAGGAAGAGATGAAAACTATCGAGAAAGCTTCCAAATTATTTTAGCACGTTCTGTAGCCTATTTACCAACCTTAAGTGAATATCTTCTACCTTTAGTAAAAGTTGGAAGCTACTGTATTGTAACTAAAGAAGCACCTTATGAAGAGGAAGTTGAAAAAAGCAAAAAAGCTATTAAACTTCTAGGTGGTAAAATTGATATAATAAGAAATTATACACTCCCTGTCTACAATAATGAGAGAGCCATTATCTACATAAAAAAAGAACAAAAAACACCAAACATATATCCCCGAAAAGCAGGCACCCCAAAGAAAAAACCACTATTCTAACAGTGTTGCCAATAGAACCTTTAATGAAGGAGGCATTTAATGAGTTATTTTTACTTTGAAAACAAGAAAATATATTACAAAGAAAAAGGTTATAGAAGGCCTTTGCTTTTACTCCATGGAAATGGTGTCTCTTCAACTATGTTCTATAGCCTCGCAAAAAAATATGAAAAAGACTATAACGTTGTTTTAATTGATTTTCTTGGTCATGGAAAATCAGAAAGACTTCAAGCCTTTCCAACGGATTTATGGTATTATGAAACTCTACAAGTACTTGCTTTTATAAATGAAAAAAATTTGATAAAATAAATCTCATTGGAATAAGTGGCGGGGCTTTAGTTGCAATTAATATTGCATTAGAAGCACCCCATTTAATAAATAAGATAGTAGCCGATAGTTTTGAAGGAGAGAAATCACTTAAACCAATTATTGATTATTTAATTTATGAAAGAAAAAAATCTACACACTCTATAAAAGCGCACTTTTTTCAATATTTCATGCATGGCTTTGATTGGCAATCAGTAATTGAAAAAGATACCAATGAAATTGTAAAACACCAAAAAGAAATAGGCTATTTTTTTCATAAAAAATAGAAACTTTAAAGCCAGAGATTCTATTAACAGGTAGCATGGAGGATGAATATTTTACATTATTTTCACCAAACCATCTTAAAAAAAGTATGAAAACATGCTTTTAAGAATTGGTCATGGAAAAATACACTTATTTGAAACAGGAAAACACCCCTCTTTACTCTCACAAGAAGATTCCTTTTATAAATTAAGTAAAATTTTTTCAATCACAACATATTTAAACGCTTAGATACAATAGCTCAAGAAATCCATGTTCTTTAATTTTAAACATAGCTTCTTGATATACAAAAATCAAGAAGCTATTATTTTGCAAAACTGTATGCTTCAGTAAACTCACATTGGCACATATTTTTCATCCAGTAATTCAGATCATAATAAAATAAGAAATGCCTTTCATATTTTTAAATTCCATATATATTACTACTTTCTTTCTTAATTTCCAAGCAAAGTATTTAAATCACTTTCAAGAGCATTACAAATATTTAAACAAAGCTTTAAACGTTGGATTACTATAGTTACCCGCCTCAATTAAATTAATTGTCTGCCTTGCACATCCTGCCAATTCTGCTAATTCTTCTTGTGTATAACCTTTTTGTTCTCTTTTACTTCTAATTAAGTCTTTTTTCATTTAATTAACTCCTATTCTAACTTTAGTTAAAGAGCAAAATTCTCATTTTTTATTAAAAACTAAAACAAAAAAGGAAGCTTTTATTTTCAAAGTTCCCTTTATTCATTAGTATTTTTTACTGCTCTTTTTAGTATATCGGTAAACTCAACAACATAACTTTACCATTCTTCTAATAACAAATTTTCTCCTATTATCACAGAATACTATTTATTCATTTTATAAAGAATAGAATTTTATTTTTCAGGTTTATTCAGTTGACATTTATTCACCTTTAATATTATTTCTTATGATTATAATCTAATTATCTTTTGATGAAAACTTGAACATTTTTTACTGCCTAAAAACGGGCTTTTTTATTTAATTTTCTATATCTATATTTTTGAGAATAAAAAATCTTTTTTATCTAAAACTATATCTATTACAATAGCATATGATTCTACTATACTATCATCCTTAACAATAAGAAGAACCTAATGCTTTTGCCTCTTTTCTATCCATGACTTGCCACGTTGTGATAAAATATTAAGACTTTCAACATATCCACCATACTCACCTTTTCTGATTAGATGACCTTAAGTGTATAAAAATTTTTTAAAGCTCCTACAGCATACAGTTTTACCCCCCCCCTTAAAATTAATATACTTGTATTCTGCAAGCTCATATTTATATGGTTTTTGCTTCATTGTTATATCATCTCATTTCTTACACAAACTGAATTATAATAGCATAAGACATTTAATGTCTTACATTTAGATTTTATGGTTGCTAATAATAGCAATCTTTAATTATAGAAAAGACTAGCTATTATATATAATAAGTTGAAAGTCATTAAAATCTATTTACTTCTTATTGTTATGTAACAAAATATAAATATTCTTCACTCTTTCAATACCCATGTTGTTAGTCACAAGTAAACTACATAACTTCTAAATCCTATAATTTATAAATTATGATAATCAAAAGCTAATGAAACTTTTGATTAATACTAGTTTCTACAGATTAGCACAATAAGCCCTAGCACTAACTTATTGTAATCTAGCGTTATCTTATAGGACATGTAAAGATATAAACCTTACGTGACGCTACGTCCTGTATTCATTAATATGATAATAAATACGCTCCCTATGCCTAGTAATATCCAGGAAGGATTTTAATCAATATTTAATCTAGTTGCTTTCACCTAAGTTTAGAACTAGATTGTTTTAAAAGATCAAAGTTTCTAGCTACCTCATTTCAGGGTGGCTTATTTCTTCTTTGCTTCATACTACAGTCTCCAGACATTATTAAAAAAACAAAAGCTTGTTTTCTTAAATAGTGTATAAGGTACTGCTGCTAATAAAAAATAAATTTAGTATATTTTTTATTATTAATGATGAAAAAACTAAGTGTAAAAATAATTTTATTTACTATTAAATGCTACTTGAAATAATTGCTACAGAATGTAGTAGATAAAAATTAAGTGAATATCATATTTTTATGATAATTTGGTAATAATATTTGTTTTTTAGGTTGATTGTATATTTTTTCTATGCTAATATGTACTTAGAGGTTACGTTTATTAGTAAATAGGCATAATTATTGCGTATTTACACGTATCTTTTGTTTTAAAAATTGTTACTCTGCTTTGCAAGGGTTGGGGTAACAATTTTTTATTTTACTTTTACAAGTTTAAAGTTTTTTGGGCATTTGTCAACTGTTAATGTTTATTGTACCTAAACGCTTTATTAAAGCTCAATTAAAATAGTCAGATTATTTTCTCACAAGAGAAAAATATATTTTTTCACTCTAATTTATTTACTTCGAATATACAAAAAACTTTGCTTAAAAAACATTACTTCTCAGTAAACACTTAAATAATAAAAGAAAGACCTGGATTCATGCAAACCCTTCTTTATAACTCAAATAGTAAATTGACATGATAACCTTCTAATAATTTAATAAGCAACAAAAAAGAATATTTATTATCTAGAAGTAAATACTCTTTTTTGTTCAAAGGGTTGCTTATATTCTTAAATATTTTTCTAAGTAGCAAAACCCTTTTTAATTCATTTTTTAGTTTTTTATTCTCCCTCTTTTACATACTCTAGTTTTTCATCTTTATTTTTTTTGAGGATTAATAAGAATCCTGCAACAATAACTAAAATATTACTAATACAAAAGCCAAAGCCAAAAAAGAATCCTAAAACGCCACACATTAAAAATATAATACCGCAAATGAGGGGTGATTTATCCTTTTTAATCATTATTGATGTTATTAAAACAATAACAGATAAAACACTACATACAACAATAGAAATATATGTCTGATTAGTTATATCTGCAACATATTTATTTACATCCGTTATACCTGAACTTTTTAGAGCTGATAACATCATAGGTGATTCAAATGCACTTAGACTTACAAATGATATAATAATTGCAATAATTGCAATAACAATAGCTACAATTCCAAGTACAAATTCTGTTTTTCTTTTCATAAAATACCTCCATTAATATTTCTTATTTTTTATATTTTTTTACAGTATATGTAATTAATGAAACACAGAGAACAATTGCAAGTATTGGTAAAACAATATATGCAAAGGGCTCTACTATGGTCATAATACTTATCCCTAATTGATTATTAATAATTGATGATAGAATTATAGCAGGATAAAAAATACAATAACCATTTGTGCATCATTATAGTTTCTAACATGAAAAAAAGTTGTATATAAAGCAATACAAATATATATTAATGATAAATAAACAAGTATTTCTTGCATATTAAAACCAGTCCCTGAAAAACTTGTATATATAATCATTAGTACATAGGCAATTACAACAAATAGAGTTGCTTCAACATATTTCGAAAGTACAATATATAGTTTTTTTACAGGCAAAGACTTTAATAACATCCTTGTACTAGCGTTATCTTCCGTATAACACATTTTGCCAATAAATAACATAGCTGCTAACCATGGAAAAATAAACCAACCACCAAATCTCATATTATCTTGAGAGTAGAAATAATTAGCAATAAAAAAACCAAAAACAAATCCCAGAGAAATTACAAAGTATTTAAAATTAAAAAGTATATCTTTCTTAATTAATTGAAACATTTTAGCGCCTCCATTTGCAAAAACTAAGATATCATCTAAATTATAAGTATTTCTATTATTAATTCTCAATAACACGTTGTCCATCAATTAAATTAAAAATTCCAAAATTTATTTTGCATCACTTATATAGTTTAAATAAAAAAATCATTCATAATAACATCATACGCCAACTGTTTACAGTAAGCACAGAAGTAATTACAAATGACTAGCATGTTGATTTTATATATTTTTTGCTACAAATAAGGTTAACAAAATCATCATTTAAAATAGATTATACAACTGTTTTTTATATTTTTATATTATATACTCATCAAAAACTACATGCAAGTATTTTTGTTAAAAAAATGAAAAAATATATATTTTTTCATTTTCATTCTTTCCTTGCATTTGAATAATATTTTCAATTCCATGAATATAAAATTTCTAATAATCCATATGCATACAACTGTTCAATAAAATTATTCACAAACTAACACCTCCAAATCTATATTTCACATATAAAAATTTAGCCTGCAATCTTTAAACATAATTAATAAAAATTAATTAAAGTTTTTATAATTAGTAAAAAAGATCTATTTAATTATTATGAATTGACAGAATCATAAAAAATAGCATACAATTATACTATTATTGAATTAATAAAAAGGAGGATTGTTTGTCAATTCAAAATTTAATAAAAATAGGAGGAGCTATACAATGAAAAGAAAAAAGTCATTTAATACAATGACATTTTTAATTACATCTTTATTTGTTGCTATAATATTATTGATGGCATTCACACCTATTGGTTATCTACAACTAGGATTAATTAAGGCCACTATTATTACAATACCTGTTATTTTAGGGCCCCATTATTTTAGGACCTAAAATTGGTGGATTACTTGGCCTTCTTTTTGGTTTTACAAGCTTAATTAGCAATACTTTTATGCCAGTACTATTATCCTTTGCTTTTTCCCCTTTTATCCCTATACCAGGTACGGAAAATGGCAGTTTATTGGCATTGGTAGTTTGTTTTCTACCTCGTATTCTAGTAGGCATTGTACCCTACTATGTTTTTACAATCCTACAAAAGTTAACCAAAGGCAATTCAAAATTCGAAGCGATATCTTTATCTATTGCTGGTATTGCTGGTATTGCTGGTATTGCTGGTATTGCTGGTATTGCTGGTATTGCTGGCGCAATGACAAATACCTTATTAGTCATGCACTTAATATTCTTTCTCTTTCAAGATGCTTATGCCTCTATTAAGGAAGTTTCAGTACAAGTTCTATATGGTGCTGTTCTTTCTATTGTTGGTACAATAGGCATCCCTGAAGCCCTCATTGCTGCTGTTGTTACATTTGCTGCTGGTAAGGCTCTACTTACCTTATAAAAAAGAGGGCCAATTGAAAAGAGACGAATAATGGTACTTTTAGTTGATATTGGGAATACAACAATATCCCTTGATCTTTTTAAAGAAAAAACTTTATAAACCAATTTCATTTGGCACCTATGGTGATTTAGAGCTCTTAAAAAGTGTTTGTTTAATAAAAATAAGGTTATCCATAATTGCTTTATTTCTTCAGTTGTCCCTAAACAATCTCAAGTATTTTCTCAAATTGTAGAGGAAACATTAAATTTAACACCTATTTTTGTAGATACTACTTTTAAGAGTAATATAAACATTGGCTTAGAAAACCCAGAAACCCTTGGCAATGATCGATTTGCTAATAATATTGGTGCTCAAAGCCTTTACCCAAATAAGCATTTATTAGTTATTGACTTTGGAACTGCTATTACCTATGACTACATAAATGAAAATGGTATTCTGTCTTTTGGGCTTATTACTCTAGGCATTGAATCTACATTAAAAAGCCTTTCTCAAAATACGGCTCAGCTACCTCAAATTGAGGCACTTCAAAAGAAGGGATTCTATACAGGGAAAAACACTAAGGAAAGCATTGCTGCAGGACTCTATTATAGTAAAATTGGCGAAGTTAATCACATAATTAATTCTTTAAAATAAGAATTAGGTATTGATAATCTTTTAGTAATTGCTACTGGCGATCATGCTTCCTATGTCTCCGAAGGAACAAAACTAATTAATCAAGTTGAACCTAATTTAATTTTTAAAGGTTTAGAAGTGCTTTATAAAGAGAATATATAAAAGGAGAACATCCCATGAAAACTATTGTTTTAGGTGTCTGCGGCGGCATTGCTGCTTATAAGGTATTGGAAATAACATCCAGCTTAAAAAAATTAGATTATGATGTTCATGTGATTATGGCTAAAAATGCAACAGAATTTATCAGACCATTATCCTTTCAATCAATTAGTGGTAATGAAGTAATAACAGATATGTTCATAAAACCAACATCATTTAATATACAACATATTTCATTAGCAAAAAAGCAGACTTATTATTAATAGTACCTGCTACTGCTAATATTATTGGAAAAGTTGCTAACGGTATTGCAGGTGATATACTTTCAACAACTGTTATGGCAACAAAAGCGCCCGTTATTTTTGCACCTGCTATGAATACCAACATGTACAACAATCCAATTTATAAAAAAATGAAGCTTATCTAAAATCCACAGGCTATTATTTTATTAATCCCTTATTGTGGTGATATTGGAGCAGGAAAGCTGCCTTCTCCAGAAGCTATTGTTGACTACATCCGCAGCTTAATAAGCCATGTTAAAGATTTAAAAGGTAAAAAAATACTTATTACGGCAGGACCTACACAATCCAAACTTGATCCTGTTCGTTATCTTTCAAATTTTTCTTCAGGAAAAATGGGTTATGCACTTGCCAGAGAAGCTAGGAGTAGGGGAGCCTTTGTTACCTTAATTAAAGGGCTAACACAGCTTAAAGAAATCCCTTACATTAAGACTATGTCTGTAACTACAAACGAGGAAATGAAAAAAGAAATAGATGCAATTTATGAAGAAATGGATATTGTCATTATGGCAGCAGCGGTATTAGACTATAAAATTAAGGATTTTTCTAATTCTAAAATTAAAAAAACAATGAGAAATTAAATCTTCAACTCATAAAAGACCAAAATATTCTTAAAACATTAGGTGAAAAAATCCCACCAACTTTTAGTCGGTTTTGCTGCTGAAACTAATAATCTAATGGACTATGCAATGAAAAAATTAAAACTAAAAAACCTTGATTACATTATTGCAAATGACATTACTATAAAAAATAGTGGATTTTCTAGTGACTATAACACAGTCTCTGTTCTATCAGCAGATGGCCGTATTAACCATCTTAACAAACAAGAAAAAAGCAATCTTGCAACTAAAATATTTGATATTCTTTTAAAAAAGTAAAAGTATAATATTTATAAATATTAAATTTACATTGCTGCAATTAAGCTAATCACTTTTCCAATAACACGGAATCTTTTTCCCACATCATCAATAGTAAAAAATAATTCTTCACCTAAGCCATTTAAATCAAAATACAACTTAGTATCTTTAATTTTAATGCGCCTTATATTAATTTTTTCACTACCTTCTAAGACAATGGCCAATACATCTCCATTAAAAAATTTTTCTCGACGTCTTATTAATACGTATTGATCTAAAAGGATTTGACTGATAGCACTATGATAATATAATCTCCCTTCATCTCCCAATCGATAAAAGAAAAAATTACCTGCGCCAAAAACACTGCAGGCAAATCGAAAGTAGGTTATAACATTTTCATCTGATAAAAATGGTTTTTCGCCTATGAAGTGGCTCACTAAGGGAATTCTAAATTCTCTAGTTGATAATTCTTCAACACTTTCTGCTATTTTCTCTTCATTTCTATCAATGCCTAGTAAATATTCACTAGTTACATTAAAGATAGCTACAATTTTCCTAATAGTAGCATAGTCCATTTCTCTTTGATCGTTAACATATCTAGAAACTGATTGTTTACTTACTCCCAACAAACCACTTAACTGGACATATACTAAAAAAGTAGACAGGAAAAAGTGAAACATGTTTTAAATAAGTAGACACATAAGAAAGGATAAAATTATGAATAATTACAAGAAATACGATGAAGAATTTAAAAAAAGTATTGTTAATTTACACCAAAACGGTAAAACTCAATCCCAACTTTCTAAAGAATATGGTGTCTCCATGTCTGCTTTACACAAGTGGATTAAACTTTATTCTCAGGTTAGAATTGATGATGATACTATTCTAACCGCTAAGCAGATTAAGGATCTTCAAAAGCGTAATGCTCGACTCTAGGAGGAAAATATCATTTTAAAAAAAGCAATTGCCATATTCACGCCTCACTCAGACAAAGATTAATGGCTGTTCATACCCTTCGTTTTCAGCACGCTATCTCTTTTCTTTGTCATGTCCTTAAAGTGAACCGCAGCTCCTATTACAAATACTTTTCGGAAAAACTTTCTCCTAGAACTATTGAGAATTAAAAACTCCGTCAGCTTATTCTCGGAGATTTGTCATCTTACTAAGAGACGTATTGGCCCATCTAAGATTAAGGCTCTTCTTTCCTATGACTATGGCATCAACATCAGTATTGGTAGAGCGAGCCGCCTGATGACTGACATGAATCTTCCTAAAATGCCTACTATCAAACTTCGGTTTATTCATCCGAGGTCTATTCCCAATTTTGATTGCCCTAACTACCTAAATATGGATTTATTTTCTCGTAAAATTATTGCTTGGAAGCTCTCTCTTAAAATTGATACTTCTCTTGTTAAGGATACTTTTATCAAAGCCTTTTATTCTCAAAAACCTTCTACTTCTCTTATTTTTCATTCTGACAGAGGTTCCTAATATACTTCTTTTATCTTTAGAAAGCTCCTTGATTCTTTTGGTATCATTCAATCTTTTTCTAAGCTTTCTCATCCTTGGGACAATGCTGTCGTTGAGTCCTTTTTAAATATATGAAAAAAGAAGAAATTCTTCGTAGGTCTTTTTCTTCCTTTGCTCAAATTAAGCTTTCCTGCTTTGAACACATTGAGGGCTTCTACAACCCCCTATACGTCCCCACTCTGCTAATAACATTCTTTCTCCTAATTCCAAAGAAGACTATTTTTTCACTTCTATTAAAACTTAATTTCACTTTTTCTATCTACTCTATTGACATTCTTCCAAGCTAATGTATATGTTATGTCAATTTTTTCCCATACCGCATACAAAGTAACATCACTTGTTCCCATTGTAAATAGTGCTTCATCAGTATACTCTATATTTCCATCTTCTTGTGTTGACCAACCTATAAAAGTATTTTCATCACTTAAAAATTCATTTTTTGGTAAATTTTGACTTTCTCCTTCTTATGTAATAGTATTCATGGTTCCTATTCCACCATTACTATCAAATTTCATGGTGCTAACACCCTTTACTGTTACATATGAAATAACACTCCCAACCTTATTATTAGAGTCTATAATATCCATAGTTAATTTTTTCTCCAATAATTGAAAAATCAATGGGTTGTGTCTTTTTAGCTGTATAACCGTCTCTCAAATATGCTACTAAATTAGTATCCTCTGGTATTGGATCACCAATACTAATTGTTTTTCTAATTGGAGAGGCTAACTTAACAATATCACAATCATCTATATATCCCTGTGCATGAAGATGGTAGTTACTAAAAGATATATATCTTTTACAATAATTAATTCTTGTTACAGAAGATTTTGCATTAAAATATCCATAGTGAAATGCCCATGAAAAAGCAGAATACAACTCAGTTAGTATTATTATTATCTACTGCATATTCATTATTCATCGAAATCACAGCATAACTAGGCGCCCCTCCTGAATAATGCCAAAAAGACCATGAATAAAGAGCCCCCTCATCTGTTAATAATGTTTGACCTAACATTCCAGAACTATACGTATCACTATCCAAACTATCAAAATTTTTTCCACTATGAGGCTTGGGATTAAGAATCCCTTCTCTACAAATTTTAATAGGTTTATGCGTTGATAATGACCACCCAGGAACCTGTTCTTCATTTATTAAATTGCTATCTTCTATTGTATGCATAGTAAAATAATCAGATTCATCAAAACTCTTATTTTGAAGCTCTGTTGGATAAGGTATAATTTGCGATCCTTGTATTCCATTTTCAATCAATGAACAACAAAACATCATAAAACCAACTAAAAACATTATTAATATTATTCCACAAAAATTTTTTTAACATTCATTTTTACTCCTTAACTTTCAGCAAACTATACATAGACACATAACAGCATATAAATAATAAAAAACACCTCAAGTGTTTTATAAATTTTCATCATCTTTAGCTAAGCATATTGTTATATTATACTTTCGTCATAGCGTCATAATTCATAGTATTATAATATACTTTAACGCAAAATCACATGAAAATTCTTGATATATACTATCAGTAAATAATATTTATTTTGAATATTATAAAACCATCTCATTTTTATGTACATAAAAATTACAACCTCTACAAATTGTAACAAAATCGTCAATTTAAAAAGCTAATTTTATAATTTCAGATTGTATATCAACATTTATAAAGACAATGATTGTTTTTCAAAATTTACAAAAAGCATATTTTATATGATATAGTATAATAAATAAAATTCTAAAAAGTTAAGCTATCATAATAAATAATTTTTTTATTACTATTTTTGACGAAAAATAAAAATATAAGGAGGAATTAATTATGACAACAAAAAAGAAAAAGTCTATAATTGGTGGAATTGCTTTACTTATAATTATGAGTCTTATTGCCTGCACCCTTGCTGTTCTCTTTTACAACACAAATTCTATACAAAACGTATTTCGGTAAGTGAGTCAGTTAGTGCTACTTTAGATGAACCAAACTTTAATCAAAATCCAGATAATAGGATTATAGCACCTGGCAAAACTATTACAAAAGATCCAACCCTTACAATTCAGACTGGAAGTAGTGATTGTTATGCACGAATATTGGCAAAAGTTCCTAATAGCTTTATTGGAAGCTTTGATACGGAATCTGATGGACATTTCACAGCAGGTTCAAATTGGTCATATATAGGTCAACATGCTCCAGATGGAGATACAGCTGTTTATGAATATATGTGCAACGATATAATTTCAAATAATAATAACTCAGATACTACATTAAATCCTGTTTTTTCTAATCTACATATTAAAAGTAATATAGGTATAACAGATTGAAGAAACATTGCTGTAAAAGAAATAAATGTTGTTGCTCAAGTTGTTGCAAGAAATGATTACACAAACCCATATGATGCATTTTCAGCAGCAGGACCACTTCAGGTTATTAAAAAGTATTCATTATTCGTTAAAAATTAATAATATGAACCCCACTTCAATGTAAATTAAGAGTGGAGTTCTATTATTTTATTCTAATATGTTTATTTTCTATACCCTATAGTAATAGTATGAATTTTCATCATGTTATTATACACCTTTGGAACAATCCTAATAAATGGGATTCCAAATATCCTAAAGCCGTAAGACGCCTGATTTATACTGCAACTGCTATAATCGGTAGCTTCGCAAAGTAACTAAAAGCAAAATCGTTTTTCCATCTGATTGATAGTCTTTTAAAAATGCTTTATTATGCAACAATAGACATTTTTAAAAAATGTGTAGATCATCGTAAGGATTGGGAACAAATTCATTCCTAGCTTGAAATTTATTTCGAGAAACGCTTAAAAAACAGAATCTTCTAAATAACAGGAAACACCTCAACCTGATAATTTTCCAGATTAATGGCATTGCTTTTACCAAGCTAGGGCAGCAGATGTCCTCTGGTATTTCTTTAGTGGGTGTAAAACACAACCCACCCATTCCATTGTTAAGTTTAACCTAATACAAGCCCGCTCTACTTCTAATTCTTCCAGTTTACTATCTAAAATATGGTGTTTATAATATTTACACTTTTTAATATATTCTTAATTTTTACTTTTTCTTCCACGTAAAGCTAAACCTAATATAGATGAAGCTAATGTTGCTAGGACTACTCCAACTAGAATACTATTATCACCTGTTTTAGGTAAGGTACTGTCAGTATTTTCATTTACTTTACTATAAACATAAGTAACTGTCTGTTGCGTCTCTGTAAAGAACCCATTGGCATTATTAGGAACTTCCTTTAATGTATAGCCTGCTATTATCTTTGCTTCGGTTGTAAATGGCGTGTCCCCACATTACCCGTTAAAATATCTGCCGGAGCAATTTCAATATTACTTTCATCTACATACTTAACAATAATATTTTGACCTACTTTTTCACTAATAAAAAAATACTACTTGCTGTATTTTTACTATGCAAAGGCGGATTTGTCGTCTCTCTATAAAAACTAATTGTATACTCTCCTACTGGTAAATTTAATCCAGCAATATCAACTTGAGCTAAAGAGCCATTTAATGTTGTCACGCCACTTTTTACAATTTGGTTGCTGCTATCGATAATTTTCCAATTGGCTTGTACTGGAATGGTTCTCTCCTGAACAGGTCCTAGTATAGCACTTGTTGGATTCTCATTCACATTAGTAGCACCATTTAAAATAGGTGTATCAGGATTAATTACATAAATAAAATCCAGTAGTGGCGTTACTGTTAATAGCGGTAAAGGATTATCAGGATCAGCAATCAAACCATTTTCTGCATAGCCACTTGTCCCAGCATTAATGGCAAATAATTTACCATTTTTTACAAAGTTTCCAGCTGAATATGGATTAGCCCAACGATCAATTGCAAAAGAAGTTGCCCCTACTGCACTTGACAAAAAGGTGCCATATCAACCATCCCGTGAGTTACACCAGTATTAGCACCATAATCCTCTAAAATTTCATAGCCCATCATAATTTTTCCATCCGTACTTTTATATGTAGGAAAACTACTATGAACACTTGGTGAATAAAATGGCATAAAGGCTTCTACGTTGGTTAAATCTGTATAATCCAATTCATTATAATTAAGATAGTCAAAATGGTTACCATCAAGTCCTGAATAATCTCCTGGATAGAGAACTTTATTATCAGATGTCAAAAAGAAGGACGTATAAATAGGAATTATTTGGGTAATTACAACTGTATCCTCTGAAGCATCTGGATGAATAATCACAGATTCCCAATTCATTCCACCTGATTGATTATACATATAGCTATGAACATCTCCAACCCATACTTTGCCTGTTGTATTAAGAATGTAAGTCTGTCGTCCAGAACTAAAAGCACCCATAACTTGCTTGACATTAAAACCTGGTTCAGGCAATGGAATTTCAACGAATGTATCAATATCATATGCACTTATTGCATATAACTTTCCATCAGCTGTCAAAACTGAATAATAGAAAATATTTCTAAATATTTCCACTACTGGAGAATTACCAAATTTAATAGGATCTATTTTTTTAAAGCTAATTGTTGTTGTTCCGCTCACATCAGAATACACTCCAGTTTGATAAACACTGCCATTGTCTCCTAATAATAATGTAGATCCATAACCTGAAACAACATCCGTAACCTTTGTTCCTGCATCAAGAAAGGTATTGTCAATTTCTGTCAACTCCACATACTAATCTTCTCGCGCCCTTGGCCTTGGTCAACATCTCCAAATTCACCATTATATTCTTTTCCTGAAACAAGTATTTGTCCATCTTCTGTTGCCACAATTAAACCATATGCTAATAAAACAACATCCATGTCTTTTACAGTAAATCGGTCGATGGCAGTTGCTTTAATTCCATCAGACATAGTGATAAAAATAATCAAACTACTCATTACAATATCCGTAAGTTTACTAATCTTCTTCATAAACATCTCTTCCTTCTTTATTAAATTTTTACCTTGTCATGATATATTTTAAGTGTAAAATCAATACATAAAAAATTATTAATCCACAATTTTCTGTTAATATTAAAACACTGATATAATTCATTCAATATTATTATGACAAATAAAACTTAAAAAATTTATTTTCATCCATTTGTTTTATGCTGATTTAAATAAAAATAAATAGGTTTCCAGTGATAAATTATTTATAATGTATCCCCAGAGAAATCATTACTGATTCCTAAATCTTTAAATACTCCTTTAATTGAATTGTCACCAAATAGATGAATATAGATTTTAGGTAAATATGATGTTGTAATCACAGCTGTTTTCTTTTTATGAGTTAGTTAATTTGTAAGTCTAGATTGACTTCCTTATAAGCAAAGTTTTTATGCATAACTTTATCAAAAAACCTTTTAATATAGCAGAAATATTAAACCACCAAGTTGGAAAAATAAAAATAATCTCATCTGTTATTTTTTAGTATTTTTTGATACTTAAAAACTAAAAGGACACTAAAAGCTCTTTAGAAAATACAACAAGCTCAGATTCTGTCATTACAGAATTAAAACCATCCTTATTTTAGACTCTCAACATTTGGATATGTTTTATTAAGATATATTTCTGAAACTCTAATCAGTTCCTTAATAACTTCTATATTGACATCCTCCAACTTGTTAATATAAATACAGCCTTTTCCTAGCTTGCATTTGCCTAGTTTTTTTAACTAAAGACGCTCTCTCTTTTTCATCCATCATTAAATAAAGTGTAATATTGGTTTTTCTAACTGCAAATCCAGTTCGGAAATACTCTCCTTTTTTGACCTGAAGCATATTTATATTGGAATTTACCAAAACCAATCATATTAGTTCCCCATATTTTAGCCTCAAATCCTTTAGTTTCCTCATAAATCTTAAGTAGCTTATAGCCATCTTCTCTCTTTTTATGATTTTCAATTGACTCTAATAGCTCCTTAATAGGTAATTCTGACTCTTTAGTTTTCAATTCATACATTGTCTTCCCCTTTACTTCTATTATTATTGTAGCGTCATTGCTTTTTTAATTAAATTTTGTAATGCTTCTTTATTAACATCTTCTAAAACAGTAATTTTAACATGCCTAACAGATTTTCCTGAACCAGATAATATTTTAAGAAAATCTAATTCCTGAAGTGCTTTACCTTTTGGAAACCCTAAGTGGATGTAGTTTTTAAATCCCTGTAAATAACAAAACAATCCTCTATTTACATAACAAGGCATGGGCTATTTATAGACTTCCTCAAAATCAACTGAAACCTCTAAAATTAATTGTCTTAAAGCATTAGCTAAAATTTGAATATTGGGTTCTAAGGTAGCAATATAGTTTTTCAACATTCTTTATTGCAATTCTTGTTTTCCAATAGACTACACCTCTTTTATTCGTATACAATTACTATAAATGACAAATTATCCAATGTCAATTCTTTCATAATCTATTTAAAGATTACCCTATCCATGCTATTATTAGAACAGAACGGAAGGAGGACTATTATGACTAATATTTTTTCACCTATGACTATTGGCAATGTAACACTAAAAAACAGAGTAGGGGTACCACCAATGTGTACCAATGATGCTAAAGATGGCTCCGTAACAGAAGAACACATAATCACTTATGGAATGTATGGTAGAAATCAGTTTGGTATGATTGTTGTTGAAGCAACGGCGGTTGCTGAAAACGGTATTATCTATGAAAATGATTTAAAAATAGATGATGATAGATACATTACTGGCTTAAAAATGTTGAGTAAATCGCATTAAGAAAGATGGTACAGCAAGCTGTATTCAAATAAATCATGCAGAAAGAAAAAACATTTCATCAAGATCGCTGTGTTGCTCCCAGTGCTATTGCTTTTACAGAACGTGAAGGGGTGCCCCGCTATAAAACACCGAGATCCCTTTCTATCAAAGAAATTGGCGATGTTGTTGAAGCCTTTAAAAATGGAGCTATTAGAGCACAAAAAGCAGGCTTTGATTTAATTGAAATCCATGGTGCTCATGGCTATTTAATCAGTACATTTCTTTCAAAAGCTACAAACAAAAGAGAAGGTGAGTATAGGGGAGCCCAGAAAACAGATTTCGCTTATTAAAAGAAGTCGTTGTTGCTTGCCAAGAAGCCGTTTCAACGCCTTTAACAGTTCGCTTGTCTGCTGTAGATTATTCTGATGAGCCAGGGGGGCAAACGGAAGATACCTTATTATTCTGTAAATGGTTAAAAGAATTAGGTATTACATTTATTTCTGTTTCAACAGGCGGGTGTTATTGCAGATGTTAATTACACACTATCTGAAGGCTGCCAAGTAAAATATGCTACAGAAATTAAAAAAGCAGGTTTAGATACTGGTTGTGTCGGTTTACTAACACGCTTTCCTCATATGGCTTCTATTATTGAAAATCAGGAAAGTGATTTTGTATTTGTAGGGAGACATACCATTACAAACCCATTGTGGTTTATACCTTATAATGCCGGAAGCAAATAATCTGGAAATGAACTATATAAACACTGTCATGTTTAATAAAGATAAAACTAAGCGGATTTAATTTTTCAAATTTAAAAAAGAACTCAATTTTTAATAAATTGAGTTCTTTTTCTTAATTACCCTTAATCAAGCTATTTAATTCCTTTATTTTTCTATAGCTACCACTTTTAGAATAAAAGTAAAAGGCAATAATGTGTAATACAATGGAAAGCATCATCATAGGAACAATCCAGCCAACTACAAGATAAAACATTTCAACTGAAAATAACCAAACTATTGACAATCCTCCTATAATGCTAACAATAGAAGTTACCAGCACATTCACTAAAGGTTTAAAAGTAAAAAAGTTCCACACTGCATTGTGCATAGTACCAAAAATTAAACCGGAAAGAAGGGATATTGCTACAATATTCCAGACAAAATTAAAACTAAAATCTAATTTTGTAAAAATACTAAGCAGTCCCAGTATCCAGATAAATGTTAATGAAAAAGTTTGAAAAAATGAATGCCTTAAATTTTTGATCATAATAAAATCCTCCTAAAATTTTTAATATAATATCGGCTTACAAAATAGGAACTATTGTTACCTAGGAATAATTCAATCCTTGAGTTATCTTGTATCGAAAATTCCAAGACATGTTCCATGTTAATCATTGTTGTGTTATTAATTCTAATAATATTTTCTAAATTCAAATTATTCTCCACATATTTTAAACGCATGTTCATTAAATACATAGCTCCATTTTTCATCATAACATTACAGCATCTATCTTCAGGTTGAATAGCCACAATATCTTTAATGTAAACTTGAATTTGTTTGTTATTTTGAGCATTAATAACAACAATTGTTTTTCTAGTTCTAAATAAATTTTCTTTCATTTCTGGCCATCTTAATTCCAATACAGGATTAGTAATAAATGGCTACTGTTTCCATATCTAGATCGTTATCTTTATTAAATTTGATTTTCATTTGCCCCTCCTTACAATTACATAATAACGTATCTCTTTGGTATTTCATAGCAAAAAAGAAGTTTGATGCAAAAAAGATGCTGTTTCTTGCAAACTAAAAAGAGCTGCTAATTCTAACAGCTCTTTTACCCTTAACTTCTATCATTTAACCTATTGCAAATGTCATTTCCATATTGGCCGCTAATGTCTCTCCAACATAAGCTTTCGCAATACCTTTACCTATTGGCCCTCTAATTTTAGTGAGAGTAACTTCTAAACGAAGGGTATCACTTGGCTTCACTTGATGTCTAAAACGGCATTTTTCAAGGCCAGCTAAAATAGCAACTTTACCTCTAAATTCTTCTTTTGAAAGCATGGCAACAGCACCTGTTTGAGCCAATGCTTCAATAATTAGAACCCCTGGCATAATATGTAATCCAGGAAAATGACCTTGAAAAAAAGGTTCATTTGCTGTTACATTTTTAATACCTACAATTCTATTTTCAGCATCATCTATTTCAATAATCTTATCAACTAATAAAAATGGATAACGATGAGGAATTATTTTTTCAATTTCATTAGAGTCTAAAATCATTATTGCCCCTCCCATTTTTTAAATACGAGACAGGCATTATGTCCACCAAATCCTAAAGAATTTGATAGCGCATATTTTAAATCAGCCTTTCGCCCTTTATTCGGAACAACATCTAAATCACATTCCTCATCAGGCACTTCATAATTAATAGTTGGAGGAATAAAGCCATCCTCTAAGCTTTTAATACACACAATAGCTTCTACTGCGCCAGCTGCTCCTAAAAGATGGCCAAACATAGATTTCGAAGCACTTACTGGCACCTTAAAGGCATAGTCACCAAATACATTCTTAATGGACAAAGTCTCTGATTTATCATTAAGTGGTGTACTGGTTCCATGAGCATTAATATAGCTAATGTCTTTTGGTTCAATACCAGCTACTTGAATAGCTTCTTTCATAGCTCTAGCACCTTGTTCACCTGTATCTGATGGCGCAGTAATATGAAAAGCGTCACAAGTTGTAGCATAACCTACAACCTCTCCATAAATAGTTGCCCCTCTTTTTAGAGCGTGTTCTAAATCTTCAAGTACTAGTACGCCTGCACCTTCCCCCATAACAAAACCACACCTTTCCTTATCAAAAGGAATAGAAGCTCTATTAGGATTATTACTTGTTGATAAAGCTCTTAGATTGCTAAAACCAGCAATAGATAAACGACCTACAGCCGATTCAGCACCTCCAGCTAAAATTACATCTGCACGTCCTGCCTTAATAGCATAAAAGGCTTCACCAATTGAGTTGTTGCTTGAAGCACATGCAGAAACAATATCCATACAAGGTCCTTTAGCATTTAAAGCAATAGCCGTATTTCCACTAGCCATATTGCCAATCATCATAGGAATAAAAAGCGGCGATACTCTCCTTGGTCCCTTTTCCACTAAATTGGCCACATCTCTTTCACAATCTGAAAGACCACCTACACCTGAACTAATATAAGTTCCTACTCTTTCCGGATCCACATTTGAATCATTGAGTCCAGAATTATTCCACGCTTCTAATGCTGCAGCAACAGCAAATTGACTAAATTCAGACATTCTTTTAGCTTCTTTTTTATCAATATAGTCTGCTGGATTAAAATCTTTAACTTCAGCAGCAATTTTACTTTTAAACTCCTCTGTATCAAAATGATTAATAGGTCCAATACCATTTGCCCCTTTTTCAACATTTTCCCAAAAAGTCTCAACATTGTTGCCGATTGGGGTAATAGCCCCCATTCCTGTTACGACTACTCTTTTCATAAACCTATTCCCTCCTTATATAACCATACCGCCATCAACTGGAATTACCTGTCCCGTAATATAGTTTGCTTTATCACTGCCTAAAAAGCAAACAATTTCAGCCACTTCATCGGGTCTTCCAAAACGGCCTAAAGGAATTCTATCTTTAGCCGCCTCTTTAATATCTTCGTTTAAAATATCTGTCATTTCTGTTTCGATAAAGCCAGGTGCAACTGCATTAACACATATGTTTCTAGTCGCTAACTCTCTGGCAGAGGCCTTTGTTAAACCAATAACGCCAGCTTTTGAAGCAGCATAATTAACTTGGCCAATATTGCCTGTCATACCCACTACAGAAACCATATTAATTATTTTACCTGTTCTTTTCTTCATCATCACTTTGCTAGCAAATTTAGTAAAATAGAAAGTGCCTTTTAGATTAATGTCAATGACATCATCCCACTCATCATCTTTCATGCGCATCATTAAGTTATCTTTAGTAATGCCAGCATTGTTAACCAATACATCAATAGTTCCAAAAGTATCAATTGTTTCTTTAATAATAGCTTCAACACGTTCCTTATCTCGAACATCGCCTTTAAGAAGCAATACTTTTACGCCTAGCTTTTCCAATGTTTCTTTTACCTTGTTAGCTTCACTATCATTGCTTCTATAATTCAGAGCTAGGTCATAGCCCATTTCAGCAAATTTAGTAGCAATAGCATATCCGATTCCTCTAGAAGCACCTGTAACTAAAGCAATTTTACCCACAGCATTACCCTCTTATTTTCTCTAATGTTTTTTCTAATGTCTTAATATTATTCACATTATGGACTGTATACTCATAAGGCATCTTTTTTAGAAAACCAGCCAATGTTTTACCAGGACCAATTTCAATAAATGTATCATAACCATCTTTGAGCATAGCTTCCATAGTATCAACCCAAAGAACAGGCGACATAACCTGTTTAGTTAATAAGGTTTTAATAGACTCTGGATCAGATTCTCTTCCTCCAATTGCATTAAAATATAAAGGAATAGTAGGTTCTTTTATATCCACCTTCTGAAGCAGTTTTCCTAAACCAATACTGGCTTTTTCTAATAGTGGTGTGTGAAAAGGAGCTGCAACATTTAAGGGAATAACCCGTGCCCCATCTTCAGCAAGTATTTGACCAGCCTTTAAAACACCTTCTTTTTCACCTGATATTACAATTTGTTGAAGAGAATTAAAATTTGCTGGGGCTACATAACTGCCACTATCTCTAACCACTTTACAAACATTTACTAGTTTACTGCGATTATAACCAATAACAGCAGCCATACCACCTTTTCCTTCCGGTACGGCATTGAGCATTAATTCTCCTCTTCTTTCAACTAAAGGTAAAGCCTCTTCTAAGGATAAAGCACCACTGGCAATTAAGCTTGAATACTCTCCTAAGCTTAGTCCAACTGTACCATGACACATAGAAAACCGCTCTCTAAAAACTGCTAACATCGCCATTGTTGTTGTTACAATAGCTGGTTGTGTATTGCTGGTAATATTTAAAACATCTTTTGGTCCATTGAGAACTAAATCTGTCATATCTTTATTTAAAATAGTACTGGCTTCATCAAATACCTTCTGAGCAGAGGGAAATTGATGAATAAATTCTTCACCCATACCGACTTTTTGGACCCCTTGTCCAGGAAAAATCAAGGCTACTTTCATCTTTACCTCCTAAAGGGTTTCACTTATTTTCTTAATAATTTCTTTGGCTTCATTATAAAGAGATTCTACAATATCTTTTGCTGGCTCAGTTTTACGAACCATACCTGCTACTTGTCCAGCCATTAAAGCACCATTAACAACATCACCTTCAACTGCTGCTCTTAAAGAGCCAGCACCTAGTTTTTCAATATCCTCAAGTGTCATTGTTTCATCTTTTTCTAATTTAACAAAGTTTCTCGCAAATTTATTTTTTAATCCACGAACAGGATGTCCTGTTGAACGACCTGTAATCATCGTATCAGTATCCCTAGCTTTGATTACTTTTTCTTTGTAAGCATCACTAACAATACACTCATCAGCAGCCAAAAAGCGAGTCCCTACTTGTACACCAGCAGCCCCTAACATAGCCACGGCTGCAACGCCTCTGCCATCGCCGATTCCACCAGCGGCAATAACGGGAATATTTAAAGCATCTACAACTTGTGGCATTAAGGCCATAGTTGTCAATTCCCCAATATGCCCTCCAGCTTCCATACCCTCTGCAACAACCGCATCTGCGCCTAATTTTTCCATGCGAGATCCTAATAGAACGCTTGGTACAACAGGAATAACTGTAATGTTACGAGCCTTCCACATTGCCATATATTTTTCTGGGCTTCCAGCTCCTGTAATAACAACAGGAACCTTTTCCTCAACTACAACTTGAGCAACCTCTTCAGCAAAAGGGCTTAAAAGCATTATATTTACGCCAAATGGTTTATTTGTTAACGTTCTAGTTTTCTGTATTTGTTCTCTTAACCAATCTCCTGGAGCGCCACCAGCTGCAATAATACCTAAACCGCCGGCATTAGAGACAGCTGCTGCTAAATTTGACTCAGCAATCCAAGTCATTCCTCCTTGAATAATTGGATACTCTATATTTAAAATCTTCGTTAATTTCTTATTGAACATTTGAACCTCCCTAATTGGAAAAACGACCTATTAAAGGTCGTCTTTCTTATTTTTTACTTTCGATGTAGTTAACAATATCGCCAACTGTAACAATCGCTGCTAGTTCAGAAGTATCAACTTCTGTGTCAAACTCTTGTTCTAAAACATCAATAACTTGCATCATGTCAATGGAATCTGCATTTAAATCTTCTTTTAAATTAGTCTCTAATGTAATTTCATCAATGTCTGCACTAAGTTCTTCTGCAAGAATTTCTTTAATTCTTTTTTCCATGAGTCTTCTCTCCTTTAAAAAAATATTTATAATCTTATCAACAAAGATCCCCATGTTAATCCTGCGCCAAATCCTACTAAGAGAATTAAATCACCTGATATCACAAGTTTCTTTTGTCTAACCTCATTTAGGGCAATGGGAATAGTCCCACCAGAAGTATTGCTGTACTGATCAATATTCAAATAAAATTTCTCTTTTGGAATATTTTTCTTTTCAGTAGCATATTCAATGAGACGGGAATTGGCTTGATGAGGAATAATCATTTTCACATCATCGTAAGTATAGCCCGTTCCTTCCAAGGCTTTATCTAAAGCTTCACCAATAATTCGTGTAGAAAATTTAAATACTTCCCTACCATCCATAATGATTCCTTTTTTTGTATCTTTTTCTTCAATAAATGGATTCTCAAGAGGCAATGCTTTTAAAAATAGACAGTTTTTTTCATCAGCCTTTGAACCTAGGTAGGTCTGAATAATACCAGGCTCATTACTTTTTTGAAGGATAGCTGCTCCTGCACCATCACCAAAAAGTACAGCTGTTGAACGGTCAGTAAAATCAAGGGCCTTGGAAAGAACTTCTCCTCCTAAAACCAAAACTGTTTTAACTTGACCTGTTTTAATAAACTGATTGGCTGCTGTTAAAGCATATACAAAACCTGAACAAGCCGCCGTAATATCAAAAGCAAAAGCATTTACTGCTCCAATATTCTTTTGTACAATACAGGCAGTTGATGGCATAAAAGCATCTGGAGAAATTGTTGCAAAAACAATCATATCTAATTCTTCAGCTTCAATACCAGCATCTTTTAAAGCATATTCTGCCGCTTTAGTTCCTAAGCCAGATGTGTTTTGACCTGTAGAAAAATAACGACTTTCAATACCTGTTCTTGTGCGAATCCATTCATCATCTGTTTCCAGTATAGTCTCAAAATATTTATTGGGGACTGGATTATCAGGAACACAGTGTCCTGTACCAATTATTTTCCCATATATATTATACATAGTTTCTCCTTAACTACTCCTTATAATCGCCAAATTTTCTAAAACGTTTATAGCGATTATCAAGTAAAGCATCTTTTGATAATTTCTGAAGACTAAGCAATTCTTTTTTCAATACGTTCTTAATACCTATAGCAACTACTTCCATATTTTTATGAGCACCACCTGATGGTTCAGCAATAACACCTTCAATAATATCTAATTCTTTTAAATCAGCTGCTGTAATTTTCATAACACCAGCAGCCTCTTCAGCACGGGTACTATCTTTCCATAAAATACTGGCAAATCCCTCAGGAGAGAGAATAGAATAAATACTATTTTCAAGCATATAGATTTTATCGGAGACTGCAATTGCCAAAGCGCCTCCACTGCCACCTTCACCTGTAAAAATAGTAATAATAGGTACCTTTAAGGCTGACATTTCATAAAGGTTTCTAGCAATAGCCTCGCCTTGACCTCTTTCCTCAGCACTAATACCACAGAAAGCCCCTGGTGTGTCTACAAATGTAATAATAGGTCTATTGAATTTTTCACTTTGCTTCATTAAGCGCAAGGCTTTTCTATAGCCTTCTGGTGAAGGCATACCAAAGTTTCTATGAATATTATCTTTGGTGTTAAGACCTTTTTGCTCTCCAATTACTGTTACCGGTAAACCATCTAAGCTAGCAATACCACCAACAATAGCTTTATCATCAGCAAATAAACGGTCACCATGAAATTCAATAAATGTATCAAATATTTTATCTATGTATTCTAGAGAGGTTGGTCTTTTCTGCTCTCTAGCAATTGTTACACGATCCCAAGGTGTTACACCTTCCATAATATTTTCTTCTAAAACTGTAATTTTCTTTCGCATTTCATCAATTTCTGTAGAAAAATCAACTGCTTCATTAACTTCCATTAATTCTAATTCTTGTACTTTGAGTTTCAAAGATTCTATTTGAGATTCTTTTTCTTTAATAGTCATCTTAGCCCTCCTTGTGTAGGACTAGAATATTACTTAAAGTATCTTTTAAGTCCTTTCTTTCTACAATTTTATCAATAAATCCATGTTCTAATAAAAATTCAGCTGTCTGAAAATCTTCAGGTAGTTTTTGCTTAATAGTCTGCTCAATTACACGTTTACCAGCAAAGCCAACTAAGGTGTTAGGTTCTGCTAAAATAATGTCTCCTAGCATAGCAAAACTTGCTGTTACGCCACCAGTTGTTGGATCCGTTAAAACAGTAATATACAGTCCACCATTATCAGAAAAACGTTTCAAAGCACTACTGGTTTTAGCCATTTGCATTAAAGATAAAATACCTTCTTGCATTCGAGCACCACCAGAAGCTGTAAAGAAAATTAAAGGCAATTTTTCTGCTTCAGCTTTTTCAATTGCTCTTGTTACTTTTTCACCAACTACACTGCCCATACTACCCATCATAAAAAAGCTATCCATTACGCCCATAATCACTGGTTCACCATTAATTTGAGCTTTCCCAGTTAAAATAGCTTCTTTATTGCCAGTCTTTTCTTGATAGCTTTTAATTTTATCTTCATAGCCAGGATAATCTAATGGATTTAAAGTTGTTAAGCCTTCATCTATTGCTTCAAAAGTGCTTTCATCAGCAATTTGAAGTATCCTTTTTCTGGCATACAAACGATAATGGTAACCACAATGTTTACAGTAGTAGCCATTTTCTTTTAACTCCTTATCATAAAGAGTTCCTGAACATGAAGGGCATTTCATTACTAAGTTATCAGGAATGTAAGGCACATCACGATCCCCGTACTTTTCATCTAAGAGCACTTGCTTAGAGCCTTCTTGTATGGGAGTAATGTCTATATAGGTATAATTCTTTTTAAATAAATCTCCTAAAGGCATTTTAGTCCTCCATTACTTCTTTTATGAAACTAGTAGTAAGCTCACCTTTTTTGTATTCTGGGGTACGTAAAATCTTAAATTGATAAGCAATATTAGTATCAATACCTTGAATAATAAATTCCCCTAATGCTCTCTGCATTTTACAGATCGCTTCTTCTCTATTTTTACCATAAACTATCAGTTTGGCAATCATAGAATCGTAATAAGGTGGTACATAATAGCCATCATAAATTGCACTGTCAATTCTCACACCATTACCACCAGGTACGTATAATGTTGTAATTTGCCCTGGAGATGAACGGAATCCTGCATCTGGATTTTCAGCATTAATTCTACATTCAATAGCATGTCCTCTAATAACAATATCTTCTTGTGTCAGTGTAAGTTTTTCGCCAGCAGCAATCCGAACTTGTTCTTTAATTAAATCAACACCAGTAACCCATTCAGTAACAGGATGTTCAACTTGAATTCTAGTATTCATTTCAATAAAGTAGCGTTTACCATTTTTATCAACTAAAAACTCCACTGTACCTGCACTGAAATACCCAACTGCTTTAGCTGCTTTAACAGCATCTTCATAAATAGCTTTTCTAACTTTGTCACTAATAAGAGCAGGGGCTTCCTCAATCATTTTCTGATTTCTCCTCTGAATGGAGCAATCTCTTTCTCCTAAGTGAATTACATTACCATATTTATCAGCTAGTAACTGTACTTCAATATGACGAGGTTCCTCAATAAATTTTTCTAAATAAATACGATCGTCTTTAAAAGCAACTTCAGCTTCTTGTTTTGCCTGGTCATAAACTTTTACTAATTCTTCCTCAGAAAAAGCAATGCGCATGCCACGGCCGCCGCCACCACCTGAAGCTTTAATCATAACAGGATAACCTATTTCTTTGCTGAGCTTAACTGCTTCTTCAACATTTTCTAAAATACCATCAGAACCAGGAGATATAGCAACGCCTGCGTCTCTCATAAGTTCCTTAGCCTTGGCTTTATCACCCATATTCTCAATCATTTCAGATGTAGGACCAATAAAGTTAATACTGCATTTTTCACACATCTTAACAAATAATGGGTTTTCTGATAAAAAACCAAATCCAGGATGAATAGCCTCAGCACCTGATAGAATAGTAGCACTTAAAATATTAGTAATATTTGAATAACTATCTTTAGAAGCTGGTCCACCAATACAAATAGCCTCATCCGCTAATTCCTTATGAAGTGCCTCTTCATCTGCTGTTGAATAGACAGCTACAGTTTTAATCCCCATTTCTCTGCAAGCTCTAATTATTCTAACAGCAATTTCGCCTCTATTAGCAATTAATATTTTTTGAAACATTACTTTACTCTCACTTTAAATAATTTTTGTCCAAATTCAACCATTTCTTCATTGTTAACCATAATTTCGACAATTTCTCCACTGAAGTCAGATTCAATTTCATTCATAAGTTTCATAGCCTCAACAATACAAAGTACTTGCCCTTTATCAATGGAGTCCCCTATTTTTACAAAAGGACCTGCTGTTGGACTTGGTGATTCATAAAAAGTACCAACAATTGGGGATGTAATATAAGCTATATTAGCCTCTTCCTCTACTTCTAAAATAGCTGTTTCCTGTACATTAGTAGTCACAACTTGTTGTGGTACTTCATATTGTGTTATTGTTGGAACGGGTGCACTTTGCACCACTTCCGCTTGCTTTTCAATTATAACTTTTTTGCCCTCTTCTTCAACAGAAACATGGGTTACACTGGATGTTTCTAGACGGTCAATTAACTTCAAAATATCTTTTAAATCCATTTTCACTATTTCTCCTTTTCAGTAGATGCTTTTCATTCTAATAAAAAACATCTATTTATTAGTGTTGGCATTTTTACCAATATAATAATAAATAAACAATCTGATAAAAAGTTTCATAGTTGACTCTTTAAAAAACATTTAAATAATAACAGTTTTGAATAATAATAAATAATAAATAATAATATCTGAATAATAATAAATAATAAATAATAATTAGGTTGCAAACTGTTTTCATAAAACTGTTTTTCGACTGTTTCTATAAGCCTCTACTACTGTAGATTGTGTAAATATCTTTGCTGTAACGCCAAAACCAGCTCCTTTCATTTATTAATTAGAGTAATCTCTACTAAACATATGCTTAGTAGAGATTAACCCTATTTAACTTACTCTTCCCCCATCAATACTTTTACTTGTTCAGCATTATATGAGCTTCTTACAAATGGTCCTGAAGCAACATGCTTAAAGCCCATTTCTTTAGCTACTGTTTCATAAGTCTTAAACAAGTCAGGGTGTATATACTCAATAACTGGGTGGTGTTTGCTTGAAGGCGCTAAATACTGGCCTACAGTCAAAAAATCACAGCCCACTTCTCTTAAATCTGCAAATAAACGAACTACTTGTTCTTCTGTCTCTCCCAAGCCTAACATAATACCTGATTTTGTAAAAATCTCAGTATTCATTTTTTTAACATTTGCCAATACATCAAGGGATTGTTGGTAAATGGCTTTAGGTCTAACATTGGTATATAAATTAGGTACAGTTTCTACATTGTGATTAATAATTTCCGGGGCAGCTACTACCACAGTTGAAAGAGCACTTACATCGCCTTGAAAATCTGGAATCAATACTTCAACAGTTGTGCCTTTCCCTTTAGTATGTTTTCTAACTTCATTAATACAGTCAGCAAATTGTTGGCCACCACCATCTGCTAAATCATCTCTAGTTACAGAAGTAATAACAACATGGCGAAGTTTTAATTCAGCAGTTGCCTTTGCTAAGTTTTCTGGTTCACTAGGGTCAACAGGCGTTGGGTCCCCTTTTGTGACATCACAGAAACGACAGTTTCTGCTGCAGACACTACCTAAAATCATAAAAGTTGCAGTGCTCTTATTAAAACACTCCATTTTATTTGGACAGTTGGCTTCCTGACAAACAGTATGTAGTGATAACCCATCTAATAAACGTTGCACTTTATTAATATTTTCAGGTGATTGATACTTAATCTTTAACCAATCTGGTTTTCTTTGTTCCATTTTTCTACCTCATTCATTAAGCTTTCTTCTTTTTCTTTTTTTAAATTAACACCAAAGACTTTATTAATTGTCTGAACCATTTTTTTCTTAACTTGATCCATGTCTTCAATATGTCCAATTTCCCTTTCAAGAGAAGTAACCTCTCTGTCAGAAATGCCACAAGGAGTAATCGCCTGAAAATCATCAAGATTAGTATTGACATTAAAGCCAAACCCATGCATGCTTACACCTCTTTTAATAGCACAGCCAAGTGCTGTTATTTTTCGCTCTCCTACCCATACGCCAGGGTATTCTTTTTCTCTATGGGCTTTAATATTATAATAATCCCCTAAAAACTGAATAAATATATCTTCTAGTTTTTCAAAGAATTCTCTAACGCCTGATCCATAATTATGAATATTAAAAATAAAATAGCCTACCAGTTGGCCCAATCCATGATAGGTAGCATCGCCACCTCTGTTAATATGGACCACATCAAAACCTTGTTCCTCTAGAAATGCTTTAGGGAAAAGGATGTTCTCTTGGTTGCCAGAATTGCCTACTGTAATTACTTTTTTGTGTTCTAATAAAAGTAAAGTATCTTCAATTTTATCCTGCTGACGCAGAGCCAATAATTGTTTTTGTAGTTCAAAGATTGTATTATAAGATCGTTCCGATCCTAAGTCTACTACTTTAGGCATTTTGCTTTCACTCCCTATCCTATCTATTATATCAAAATTTCCTTTATTTTTAAAGAATCATTTACCACACTAAATAACGATTAATATCAAACTCATTATGCTTAATTGCTTTAAGTAAATCATTAACACTGTTTTTAACAGAATCAGTAATTCTACTGCTAAATTCAGGACTATAGGATACTATTATAGCATCTTCATTTGCCCCTATTGTTTGCACAGTACCATTAAATATTTTATCATTAGCATTTTTAATTGTTTTAAAAATATAGTCTTCAGCTTTAAATTCTACGGAGGCGATTAGGACATCTTTATGCTTTTCAAAATCCATGCTATCATTGCCTATTAAGACTATTTTATGCTGTTTTGCCAATGCTAATACATCTCCTAAAAAGCTTCTGAGCCAAATGGACATATTACATAAGCACCTATATTCACCATAAATTCCATTATTTCGTTTAAAGACTCATCTCTCCCATTGACATAATTATAGAGTCGAGTATCTGAATTAATTTTTTACTGCCAGCAGAAAAGGCAACTTCGGATTTTTCCAATGTTTTATTGCTTTCTCCAGCAATAAAACCAATAGTCTTATTATTGCTTAAAAGAGTAGCCACAGCACCTTGTATAAAGTTTACTTCATCATTATTATAGACAATAGCGCCTAAATTTCGCCATTTTCCACAGCCTCATTGATTACTACAAAGTAGGTGTTTTTATAATTACTAGCAACAGACTTAACTATGCCACCCATATCTTTAACAAAAACAATAGTAGCCGTTTCATCTCCCATTCTTTTTTAAAAAGAACTCTGGATCTGTCGTATTATCTTCATAAACCAACACTGGCGCCTAATTCTTTATTGGCTTTCTTTATGCCACTATAAATGTCCATGTTATCTTTATCTTCAATAGCACCTGCTGTCAAAAAAGCGACTTTAAGGCTGCTGTTATTTCCAGTCGTAATGTTTTTTTCAAAAGGAATTGATCCTTCTTCTTTATTTGACCAATTTAATGCTAATGCCGCCACAACTAAAACAATTATCGTAACAAGTCCAACAATCAGTCCTAATTTTAACTGTCTATTTTTCATTAGAATCCCCCCTAATTCCTTATCTGTCTATTATAGCAAAAAAACTGCAATTAAAAAACCCTTTCTCCCTGTAAGGAAGAAAGGGGTTTCTATTATCTAATATTGTTTAGAATAATCCTGTGATTACACCATTTTCATCAATATCAATTTTACATGCAGCTGGAACTTTTGGTAAACCAGGCATTGTCATAACAGCACCTGCAATACATACTAAGAATCCTGCTCCAGCAGAAAGTCTTACTTCACGAATAGTAATTCTGAAGTTTTCTGGACGACCTAATTTTGTTTGGTCATCTGAGAGTGAATATTGTGTTTTAGCAACACACACTGGAATGTCAGCATAGCCTAATTCAGTGTAAGTTTTAATCATTCTTTCAGCATCAGCTGTGTAATCAACACCATCAGCACCATAGATTTCTCTAGCTACAATGTCTAGTTTTTCTTTAATAGGTAACTTCTCATCATATAGAACTTTAAAGTTAGAAGTAGTAGTATCTAGCATGTCAACAACTGCTTCAGCTAGCTCAATACCACCTTCTCCACCTTTAGCCCATACTTCAGATAAAGCTACTTTTACACCAG